>JBIOIC010000062.1:0-10509 GCA_044449625.1 Gemmatimonadales bacterium
CCGTGGCCAGGCGATATCCCTGGAAGATGAGCAGCAGCCCGATCAGTTCGGTCACGTAGAGCACCTCAACGTGGCCGAATCGGGTGAAGGCCCCGCCGATCCCCGGCAACAGTCCCCCGATCGCGATATAGATGTTGGCGAGCATCCGGGCTTCGGCGCCGGCGCGGCGATAGCGCCAGGCCGAGACCGCGGCACCCCCTACGAGCATCAGGAAGGCGTAGCTGTTGATGAAAGGACTGAATCCCCGGACCCACGACCAGGCCAGTACAGCGCCGGAGAGTCGGTGGGGTTCGACGTTGGCATAGGCGATCGGGCTTAAGGCCACGCAGCTGGCCGCGACGGCGACGACGGTCAGCAGCCCGAGCGTAAGACGGTCGGCGGTCCGGCGGGAGAGGAGGAGGTAGGCGGTGCCCTGGGCCAGCGGGGCGCCGCCGAGGAGGGCGCCGGTGATGTACCAGAGGCGGAAGATCGACTCCTGCCATCCGAACAGGGTCGTGAGCGATTCGGTGAGGGTCCCCGCGCCGTAGAGGGCGACGCCAAGGCCCCACCAGAAGAGATGGGGAGCGGGACGATGGGTCCGCCAGCGATGGAAGAGCTGGGGGGCGAACCAGGCGGCGAAGGCCGTGGTGGCGAGTGGGATGTAGTGGATCGGGTTCTGCATCAGCTCGAGGATATTGGAGAGAGGCGGGGGCTGCCGGGCGCGGAAGGAGAGTAAGGAGGTCCTGAATGGGCCACCATCCGGAATGTTGCGGGGCGGGGCGGCAGGGGTGGAGCTAAGTCCCTCTCCTGATTACCTTTGCGCAATGCCAACCGCGGCCCTGCCGGGATTTCGGGACTTCTATCCTGAAGACTTTGCTCTCCGGGCCCACATCTTCGAGACGTGGCGTCGGGTGGCGGCGCGCTACGGCTTCGAAGAGTACGACGGCCCTCCGCTGGAACCCCTCGACCTGTACACCCAGAAGAGCGGCGACGAGATCGTCGGTCAGCTCTATGAGTTCACCGACAAGGGGGACCGTCACGTCGCGCTCCGGCCCGAGATGACGCCGACCCTGGCGCGGATGGTGGCGGCGCGGGCCAACGGCCTCAAGAAGCCGATCCGCTGGTTCTCCATCCCCCAGCTCTTTCGCTACGAGCGGCAGCAGCGGGGACGGTTGAAGGAACACTTCCAGCTCAACTGCGATCTGATCGGGGATTCGACGCCGCTGGCCGACGCTGAGATCATCGCGCTGTCGATCGATGTGATGCGGGCGTTCGGGCTGACGTCGAAAGATGTGAGGGTGCGTCTCTCGCATCGGAAGGTTCTCCGCACGCTGCTGGGAGAGCATGGTATAGGCGTGGCGCAGAAGCACATGGATCAGGCGTTCGAGTACATCGACAAGTTAGATCGGATGCGACCGGAAGATCGTGATCGTTGGCAGGCTCGCGGCGAGATTTGGGCGCCTGCGACTTTTGCCGAGGTGGAAGAGGTCGCAAAGCTCCGGTCGTGGGATACTATTCGGACTCGCCTCGAGAAGATTGTTGGTGGTGCCGAGACCGGTGCATTGCTTACTGCTACCATTTCGGCCCTGGATGCGATGGGGCTCGGCGAATTCGTTGACGTCGACCTCACGATCGTCCGCGGCCTGGCCTACTACACCGGTACAGTCTTCGAGATCTTCGATGCCAGCAAGACCCTCCGCGCCATCTGCGGCGGCGGTCGCTACGACAACCTCACAAACGCGATCGGCGGGGTCGAGCTCGGCGCGGTTGGCTTTGGGATGGGGGACGTGGTCCTCGGCGAGCTCCTGAAGGACAAAGGGTTGGTCCCGCCTCACGCCTCGTCCATTGATGTCTTCCTTGCTGCCATCACAGAAGAGGACATGCCGGAGCTGCTCAAGCTGGCGCACGAGTTCCGCGACGCCGGGATCCGGGTCGAATACGCCCTTGGCGTGCAGGCAGTGGGGAAGCAGTTGAAGCTCGCTGACGCCCGGAACGCCCGCTTCTCGGTGGTGATCGGTCCCGACGATCGTGAGGAGCACCAAGTAATCCTCAAGGACCTGCAGGCCAAGGGGCAGATGCCGGTGGCCCGTACCGAGATCGTGGCCCACCTCCGATCCCGCCTCCCACGACCCACGACTCACGACCCACGACCCACGACGGTTTGAATGGCTGACGAGAAGTCCCTCACCACCCGCGCCGCCGACTTCAGCGCCTGGTACAACGAGCTCATCGCGCGGGCCGAGCTGGCCGATTACAGCCCGGTGCGCGGCTGCATGGTCATCCGTCCCAATGGCTACGCCATCTGGGAGCAGATGCAGCGGGCGCTGGACACGATGTTCAAGGAGACCGGCCACCAGAACGCCTATTTCCCCCTCTTCATCCCCCAGAGCTTCCTCTCCAAGGAGGCGGAGCACGTCGAGGGGTTCGCCCCCGAGACGGCGGTGGTGACGATCGGCGGCGGCAAGGTGCTGGAGGAGCCGCTGGTGGTGCGGCCCACCTCCGAGACGATCATCTACGCGATGTTCGCCAAGTGGATCCAGAGTTACCGCGACCTGCCGCTCCTGATCAACCAATGGGCCAACGTGGTGCGATGGGAGATGCGGACCCGGCTCTTCCTGCGGACGACGGAGTTCCTCTGGCAGGAAGGGCACACCGCCCACGCCACCGAGGCGGAGGCGGAGGCCGAGACGCTCAAGATGCTCGGCGTCTACCGGACCTTCATGGAGGGGTGGATGGCGATGCCGGTCCTGACCGGACGGAAGTCGGACAGCGAACGCTTTGCCGGGGCGCTCCGCACCTACGCCTGCGAGGCGCTGATGCAGGACAACCGCGCCCTCCAGGCCGGTACCAGCCACAATCTCGGTCAAAACTTCGCCAAGGCCTTCGACGTCACCTTCCAGACCGCCAACGGCGGAATCGATCACGTCTGGAGCACGTCGTGGGGGGTCTCGACCCGGTTGATCGGCGGGCTCATCATGACCCACGGCGACGACCGCGGTCTGATCTGCCCGCCGCTCCTGGCACAGTACCAGGCGGTGATCGTCCCGATCTACAAGACCGACGCCGAGCGGGAGATGGTACTTGCGGCCGCCCAAGGGCTTCGGCAAACGCTCCACGCCGCCGGCATCCGCGCCCACGTTGACGCGCGGGACGGCATCAAGCCCGGCGCCAAGTACTACGAGTGGGAGGCGCGCGGCGCCCCGTTCCGGTTCGAGGTCGGGCCTCGCGACGTCGCGGCGGGCCATGCGATGCTCGCTCGGCGGACCGGGGGACCCAAGGAAGCGATCCCCTTCGAGGGGATCGCGGCTCGGATGGGTGTCGAGATCACCTCGATGCAACGGTCGCTTCTCGAAGACGCACTTGCTCGGCGGGAAGCCAACAGCATCCGCGGGGCCACCAAGGCCCAGCTGCTCGAAAAGATGTCGGGCGAGGGAGGTGGCGGCGGATTTGTCTACGGCGGCTGGTGCGGCGGCGCCAAGTGCGAGGCCGAGATCAAGGCGGAGACCAAGGCGACGATTCGGGTTCTCCCCGATCCGGAGTTCCGCTCCCCGGTCGCACCAACCACTTGCCTCTGGTGCGGAGCTCCGGCGGCCGCCGAAGCGGTCTGGGCCAAGGCCTACTGATGGCTGGCGCCGCCGAGATGCCCGCTGGACCAGCTGATCTCGCTCCGGTGCTTGCCGAAGCGGGGCTGGAGCGCGGCGTACTTGGCTTGCGATTGAGCGGGGTGCCCCTGACGTCGATCGCGGACGCGGTGGGTACCCCGACGTACGTCTACAGCGCCGACGTCATCCGGCGCCGTTTCCAGGCGCTGGATCAGGTGCTCAGCGCGGTGCCACACCGCATCTGCTACGCCGTCAAGGCCAACAGCAATCTGGCGGTGCTCCGGGTGCTGCGGGATGCCGGCGCGGGAGCCGATCTTGTTTCAGGCGGCGAATTGCGCCGGGCTCTGGCCGCTGGCTTCGCGCCGGAACACATCGTCTTCAGCGGGGTGGGGAAGAGCCGGACCGAGCTCCGCCAAGCGGTGGAGGCGGGGGTCGGGCACGTGAATATCGAGTCGCTGGCGGAGATCGAGGCCCTTGCCGACGTGGCGGATGAACTTGACCGGGACGTCTGGGTCGGAATCCGGGTCAATCCCGACGTCACGGCGGAGACTCATCCCTATATCTCGACCGGGCAGGGGGGGATCAAGTTCGGTGTGCCGGCGGATCAGGTCCTGGTCGGCGTCGAGATGATCCGGGCCCATCCGCGCCTTCGCCTCACTTCCATCGCCATGCACCTCGGCAGCCAGCTGGTCGAGCCGGGCCCGTATGTCCAGGGGATCTCCCGGTTGCTGGCCCTGATCGCCGAGGTCCGGGCCGCGAAGGCGCCCGACTTCGAGGTGGTCGATATCGGCGGTGGACTCGGCATTCGCTACGGAGACGAAGCGGGGATGGATCTCGATCGCTTTGCGGCCGCAGTGCTCACCCCGCTCCGCCCCCTCGGCGTCACCGTCCATCTTGAACCGGGGCGGTACCTGGTCGGATGCGCCGGCGTCCTCCTCACCGAGGTGCTCTACCGGAAGCATTCCGGCGGCAAGGATTTCGTGATCGTCGATGCGGCGATGAATGACCTGCTGCGGCCGAGCCTTTATCGGGCCTGGCACGGGATCGTCGAAGTGACGCCGAAGGGGCGTCCCGTGGCGCCGATGGATGTGGTGGGGCCAGTCTGTGAGACGGGAGACTTTCTGGCGCTCGGCCGCCCGCTCCCGGGTGTGGAGCCGGGAGAACGCCTCGCGGTGCTCGGCGTGGGGGCCTACGGCTTCGTGATGAGCTCGAACTACAACACTCGCCCGCGCGCCCCCGAGGTCCTCATCTCAGAGGGTCGCTGGGCGGTGGTGCGTCCCCGTGAGGCCGTCGATGAGCTCTTCAAGACCGAGGCGGTCGACCCGTTCACACCGGCGACGGTCGGGAAGGGGAGATGAGCGTGGCGCGGACTGCGTGCTGCGGGCTGCAGTGGGGCAGGTCATCACCACGACTGAGGACGCCCGCATCTGTTCTGGCGCAGTCCGCAGTCCGCGGCCCGCAGCACGAATGGAAAGGCCAGTTGTGGATCGGATACTGATCATCGACTACGGCAGCCAGTTCACCCAGCTGATCGCGCGCCGGGTGCGCGAGGCACACGTCTACTGCGAGATCCATCCGCCGACGCGGTCGATCGAGTGGATCCGGGAGTGGGCGCCGAAGGGGATCATCTGGTCGGGGGGACCGAACTCGGTCTATGACGCGGACGCTCCGACCGCGGACCCGAAGCTCCTCGACAGCGGGATCCCGATTCTGGGTCTCTGCTACGGATTTCACCTGATGGCGCATCTCGCGGATGGCAAGGTGCTTCCGTCGGACGACAAGGAGTATGGCAGGGCGGTCGTGAAGGTACGCGGCGGGAGGCTCTGGAAGGGATTCACGGCGGGGGAGGAGACACCAGTCTGGATGAGTCACGGCGACTACGTCGATGTGCCGCCCCCTGGGTTCACGGCCACGGCGTCGAGTGCGAATTCACCGGTCGCCGCCTTCGAGCATCCGACCCGCCCCCTCTTCGCCTTGCAGTTTCACCCCGAGGTGGCCCACACCACGCGGGGGAAGGAATTGATCGAGAACTTCCTCTTCGAGATCTGCAAGGTGCAACCGAGCTGGACCTCGGAGCACTTCATCGAGAACGAGATCGCCCGGATCAAGGCGCTGGTGCCGCCGGGGACGCGGGTCATCTGCGGGCTCTCGGGGGGTGTCGACAGTTCGGTGGCGGCGGCGCTGGTCCATCGCGCCGTGGGCGACCGGCTCACCTGCATCTTCGTCGATCACGGGTTGCTGCGGCTGGGCGAACGGGCCCAGGTCGAAGCGACTTTCAAGGCGCATCTGGGCATCGATCTCCGCGTTGTCGACGCGTCGAAGCGTTTCCTCGCGAAGCTCGCCGGCGTGACCGATCCGGAACGGAAGCGGAAGATCATCGGCCACGAGTTCATCGAGGTCTTCGCCGACGAGGCCAAGCAGGTCGGTCCGAACGTCGGTTTCCTGGTGCAGGGGACGCTCTATCCCGATGTGATCGAGTCGGTGAGCCCAAAAGGGGGGCCGTCAGTCACAATCAAGACCCACCACAACGTGGGTGGCCTTCCCGACACGCTCCCCTTCAAGCTGATCGAGCCGCTGCGCGAACTCTTCAAGGACGAGGTGCGCCAGGTAGGGCGTCAGCTGGGCCTCCCCGAGGAGATGGTCGGACGGCATCCTTTCCCTGGACCGGGTCTCGCGATTCGAATACTCGGTGAAGTCACCTTCGATCAACTGGAGATCCTTCGGAAGGCGGACCACATCTACATCGAAGAGATCCGCGCCGCCGGGCTCTACGACGAGATCTGGCAGGCCTTCGCGGTCCTCCTCCCGATCCGGTCGGTGGGGGTGGTGGGAGACTTCCGGAGCTACGATCAGGTGGTTGGGTTGCGGGCGGTGACGAGCCGGGACGGGATGACGGCGGACTGGTTTCCGTTCCCCCCCGAGGTGATGGGGCGGATCAGCACCCGGATCTCCAATGAAGTGCGGGGGGTCAATCGGGTGGTCTACGACATTTCTTCCAAGCCACCGGCGACGATCGAGTGGGAGTGAAACGGCAGTGAGTGGTAAGCGGTAAGGAGTGAGCGGGCTTCCGTCCAGGATCTCGAATGTTTGCGGCCCTCCGATCGCAGGATTGATCGAAGGGCCGTCATCATTCGGGAGACCCGATTGAGTTCCCGCTCACCTCTCACCCCTTCCCGCTCACCCTCTACACGCCCTTCTCCTTCAGCAGCGCGAAGAATTCCTCGGCCGAGGTGATCTGGCTCAGCCGCTCGGGGACGTCGGGTTCCTTGGCGAACTGGGCGATCTTGCCGAGAACGGGGAGGTAGTGATTGGAGACCTCGACCGGGGGGGCCACGATGAGGAAGAAGTGGTGGACCGGCCGGTCATCGATCGCCCGATAGTCGACGCCGGCCACCTGGCGGCCGAAGGCGAGCCGGAGCTGGCCCACCATGAGCGATCGGCAGTGGGGAATCGCGATACCGCGCCCCACCCCCGTCGAGCCAAGGGCCTCGCGGCGGCGCAGGAGCTTCAAGAGGGCATCGCCGGAGCGCGCATCGGTCTTGAGGAGGGAGACCAATTCGCTCAGCAGCTCGTCCTTGCCGGTGCCCTGGAGCGAAAGATTGATGGCGTCGTCGGAGAAGAACTCTCGGAGGTGCATAGGGGCAACCTAACCGCTCCCGGGTGGGCCCGTCAACGCGCTCCGTTGCCGCCCGTGGCACGGGCAAGTATTTTCCCCATATGAAGTTGCCCTATCCCGCCCAGAGCGATGTTCCACTCCTCCTCGCCCCGATGGCCGGGGTCTCGGAGCCCCCTTTCCGCCAAATCTCGCGGCGGATGGGGGCGGACGTCGTGCTGTCGGAATTCCTCTCCTCCGAGGCGATCCGCCGCCGGATCAAGAACACCCTCGAAGGGGCGGAGTTCGAGGAGTGCGAGCGTCCGATCGGGATCCAGATCTACGGGGCCGATGCCGCCGCGATGGCGGAGGCGACGGCGCTCGTCACCGACGTCTATCACCCCGACTTCATCGACATCAACTTCGGCTGCCCGGTCAAGAAGGTGGTGCAGCGTAATGGCGGTTCCGGCTGTCTCCGCGACCTGGACCAGGTCGCGAAGATCATCCGGGGCTGCATCGCCGCGACCCACCTGCCGGTCACCGTCAAGACCCGGAGCGGGTGGAGCGAGGAGCAGCGCGATCCCGTCACCATCGCCCTGCGGATGCAGGACGCCGGGGCGAAGGCCTTCACCCTCCACGCCCGCACCCGGACCCAGATGTTCTCCGGCTCCGCCAACTGGGATGAGATTGCCGCGGTCAAGGCGGCGCTCTCCATTCCGGTGATCGGCAACGGGGACATCCAGAGCGCCGAGGACGTGGTCCGGATGCGGCAACACACCGGTTGCGACGCGGTGATGATCGGGCGCGGCGCCTTCGGCAACCCCTGGCTCTTCCGAGATGCTCAGGCGCTGCTGGCCGGCCGTCCCCGGCCGGAACCGCCGACGGCGGCCGAGCGGTTTGCGGTCGCGCTCGATCACGCTCGGCTGGCGATCCGCCTGCAAGGGGACAGTCGGAAAACGGTGGTCGAGTTCCGGAAGCATCTGGGCTGGTATACCAAGGGACTGCACGCCGCAGGCGAGCTGCGCCAGCGTCTCTTCCAGGTCGAAACGATGGCGGAAGCCGAGGCCATCTTCACCACGTACCTCGAGGAGCATCGCGACCTCGGAGCGGTGGCGCGGGTGGCGTGAGTCCGGGTCGCCTCCAGGCCCTGCTCGCCGAGGTGGCCTCCGGTCGCGTGACTCCGGCGGAGGCGATCGAGCAGCTCCGCAACTATCCGACCGAGCAGCTCGACTTTGCGCAACTGGATCACCATCGGGCCCTCCGCCAGGGGCATCCCGAGGTGGTCTTTTGCGCCGGGAAAACCCCGGCGCAGGTCAGAGTGCTCGCGGAGCGGCTGGTGGCGGCAACCGGCAGTTTCCTCGGTACCCGCGCCACGGCGGAGCACGCGGCTGCGCTGCGGGAACGGTTCCCGGCGGTCGAGTGGGATTCGGCCGGCCGCACACTCTGGCTCCCCTCGCCGGATAGAGCATCGACGGATGCCGCGGGCCGGGGCGCGCTCATCGTATGCGCCGGTACCAGCGATCTGCCGGTGGCCGAAGAGGCCTCGGTCACCCTTCGCGCGTTCGGACACGAGCCGTCCCGGTTGACCGACGTCGGGGTGGCGGGAATCCATCGCGTACTGGCGGCCACCGATCAGCTTCGGAAGGCGGCCGTGGTCATCGTCGTTGCCGGCATGGAGGGCGCTCTGCCGAGCGTGGTCGGGGGATTGGTGGCGGTGCCGGTGATCGCGGTGCCGACGAGCGTGGGCTACGGCGCCTCCTTCGGTGGACTGGCGGCACTGCTCGGGATGCTCAACTCCTGCGCGGCGGGGATCACCGTGGTCAACATCGACAACGGCTTCGGGGCCGCGGTCGCCGCGAGCCGCATCCTTGAAGCGACGGCGAGCCGATGATCCTGCTCTGGCTGGTCCTGGCCGTCGCATTCGGCTTCGGCATCGGAATGGCCGTGGCGAGGCGTCGCCGCCGCGAGCGAGCGGTGGCCGGTGCTCGGCCGGTCCTCCCTTCGCCGGCGGTCCGCTGGCTGCTGGAGGCCTATGGCGGGCTTGGCGTATGGGCTGTCTCCCGCAGTGATGACGCGGAAGAGGTCCTGCCCGAACGGGCGGTGGATGAGCATATGCTCAGTCCGGAGCAGGAGGAGATGGTGCTGGGCCGTCTGCGGCTCGCGGCGATGAGTGACAGCGCGATTGTCGAGCGGCTCGATGCGGGGATGCTGGTGGTGGATGTCGCCGGCGCGCGGGTGGCGGGGATACTCCTGCCGGTGACGACGGCGACGGACCGTCTCGATCTCTGTCGCGCCGATCTCCGCCACCTGTTGGAGGCGCTGGCCTATCGGAGCGTGGCGCAGGCGTGGGGGAAGGACCGGGAGGTCGTGACCGAGTCGCCCGGCACGGTCGGCCTGGCGCTGGCCTTTGAGCTGGAGCGGATGCTGAACGCCGAAGCGCTGGTCGCGACGGCCGATGGCACCGGCGTCAAGGTGATCGGGACCTCGTTGCGTTCCGATCGCCGGTTGCTGAATGCGATGGTCCCCGCCGAGAGTCCGCTCGCGCGGGTGGCGCGCGGGGAGCTGCCCCAGCTCCGGACCACGCACGATCCGGCGGGGGGCGTCGTGGCCGATCGCCGGCACCGCGGGCTCCCTTTTCTGGTCCTGCCGATCCGCCACGGCGATCGGGTCGTCGGGAGCGCCGCCTTCGGATTGTCCGCCGACCGGGATCCGGCCGAGCATCAGCTGCGGAGCGCGGAGGCGGCCATCGGGCTCGCGGCGCCTCGGCTTGGCCTCGCGCTGGAGACCGAGGCGATCAAGGCGTCCGCGATGACCGATCCGCTCACCGGGCTGCTCAACCGCCGCGGATTGCAGGGGGCGATGGGCCGCCTTGGTGTCACCACCGGTGCGTTGATCTACCTCGATCTCGATCGCTTCAAGCTCCTGAACGACAGGCTGGGGCATCCCGCCGGCGATGCGGCGCTGGTCCATTGCGCGGCGATCGTCCAGGAACAGATCCGCGGCTCGGACGTGGCGGCGCGGGTCGGAGGGGAAGAGTTCGCGGTTTGGGCGCCCGGGGCGGGCCTCACGCTCGGCGCGCAGGTGGCGGAACGGATCCGGGCACGGCTGGCCGACAGTCATTTGATGTGGCAGGGAGAGCGGCAGGCGCTCTCGGCTTCGTTCGGTGTGGCGGCCTGGCCGGAGACGAGCGCCAGCCGGCATAATCTGGAGGTCCAGGCCGATGCGGCGCTCTATGTGGCGAAGGAGCAGGGCCGGAACCGGGTGGCGCTGGCGCCGAGGAGTTAATTGACAGCCGACAGCCGACAGCCCACAGCCGACAGCCCGCAGTCGACAGCC
>JBIOIC010000063.1:0-10468 GCA_044449625.1 Gemmatimonadales bacterium
CCCCTCCGCCCTGGTGGTGTGCACCGGCGGAGAACCTCTCCTCCAGCTCGACGCCCCGCTCATCGCGGCCTTCCACGCGGCCGGGTTCCGGGTGGCGGTCGAGACCAACGGGACCCAGCCGGCGCCGGCGGGCCTCGATTGGATCTGTGTCAGCCCCAAGGCGGCGGCCCCGCTCACCCTGACCCGCGGGGACGAATTGAAGCTCGTCTTCCCCCAACCCCTCGCGATGCCGGAGCGGTTCGAGCAGCTCGACTTCGCCGAGTTCTTCCTGCAACCGATGGACGGCCCGGACCGGATCGCCAACACGGCGCTGGCGCTCCGGTACTGCCTGGCCCATCCGCGCTGGCGGCTCTCGCTGCAAACCCACAAGCTCCTGGGCATTCCGTGACGCCAACGTACGCGCGACTGATCCCCTGATATGTCCGGCTACTCCGATCGGACCATTCACGCCCTCGCCTATGCGGCGAAGCAGTTTGCCCGGGACGATACCCGCCCCGCCGCCCTGCTCGCGCGCCCGGCGAGCCTCGCGCTGATCCTGGCCCGCTATCAATGCGATGAAGTGACGGTCGTCGCGGCGGTCCTGCACGAGGTGCTGGCCCAGGCCCCCGCCGCGGAGCGCGCCGAACTGGCTCGGCGCATCGGCGAGAAGTTCGGACCGGTCATCCTGGCCGTGGCGCTGGAGGCGCAAGAACCCGATCCGCCGCGCGAGCGCGGGATGCGCCGGACCTGGGAGACCGAACGGGTCGATCTCCTTTCCCATCTGCTGAACCTGGAGCCCCGCACCCTGTCGATCCGTGCGGCGGAGGAGATACTGGCCTGCGGCGGCGTCCTGAGCGACATGCGACGGTTGGGCCGGGAGTATCTCCCCACCATCGCCTCCGCGACCGGCGAGCAGTTGCTCTGGTGGTTCCGCGCGGTGATCGAGACCCTCGACCGCCACGACGAGTGGCCCCGGCGGGAGATGGTGTCCGAACTGCGGCTGCTGACGGCGGAGTTGGCGGCGGAATTGGGCGGGGCGTAGAAAACAAAACCCCAGCGCGAATATGTCGCGCCGGGGAGAGGGGCTTGTCAGTTTGATCACCCAGGCTGCAAGCCAAACCCCTGGGGCCCGTATCGGGCTATGTCGCATCGACTTCTTACGGGGAGAATCATACCCAGACACGCCTCCCCAAGCAACCCCCACTCCGTCACGAACTCGTAACTCCAAGTCGGGCAGTGAGTTGAGTATATTGGTCGGAGGCCGAAGCGCTCCCGGCCAGCGTCGACACCGATCGGCCAACTTGGGGCGCCGGACCTCGTACCGAAGAGCACCGTGCCCCGTACCCCGAGCAGTGGCCTCACTCCCGCTCCACTGGCAATCCACGACCGACTCCAGGCGGCGCTGGGCGATCGCTACCGCCTCGACACGCTGATCGCGTCGTCGCGGGAGCGGGTGCTGTACGCGGCGTACGACCCGGTGCTCAACCGCCCCGTCTCACTCCGCGTCAACTTCTACACCGACGATCAGATCCGCCGCTGGTTTCTGCGCGAGGCCGAGGCGCTGGGTCAGCTCGATCATCCGGCGATCCGACACGCGTACGACGCCGGTATCATCGGCGATATCGCCTATCGGGTCGGGAACTGGATCGAAGGAGAGAGCCTACTCGAAGCGGTCCAGCGCGGACCCCGTCCCATTCCGACGGTGCATTCACTCGCGCGCGACCTCCTCTCCGCGCTGGAGCACGCTCACGCCCACGGGATCATCGCCCGGCGGATCGTTCCCGCCGCGGTGCTCCTCAATCTGGCCGGCCGCGGGGTCGTGACCGAACTCCGCTTCTCCAGCTGGACCCTCCCGATGATCCCGCCGGATGAACGGCCGACCGGGCTCGCCTACATGGCGCCGGAAGTACGCGACGGCCAGGTCGGCGATCAGGCCGGCGACGTCTACACCGTCGGCGCGATCCTCTACTACGCCCTCACCGGCGTCGAACCGCCGCTCGACACCACCCTGCTCAAGCGTCCGATGGAACTCCGCCCCGCGACGCCGCGGGCGATTGAGCGGATTCTCCTCCGCGCGCTCCGTCCTGCCGCGGCCGATCGCTACCTCACCGCGTCGGAGATGCTGGAGGACTTCGCCTCCGATGCAGGGTCGTTCGACAATCCCGCGCTGGTGGTACCGGCGGTCCGGCTCGGCGCCACCGGCACCGAGGACACGGGGCTCTGGGAGAAGCGTCTCCGCCGAGCCCTGGGCGATGACTACGAGCTCCTCTCGCAGCTCGGCACCGGCGCCTTCGGGCGGGTCTACAAGGTCCGCGACCTCCATCTCGAACGCGAAGTCGCGCTCAAGATCCTCCACCCGCACCTCACCGCCGATCCCTCGGTGGTCGAGCGCTTCCGTCGCGAGGCCCAGCTCGCCGCCCGGTTGAATCATCTCAACATCGTCGACATCTACGACATCTCCGGCCGTTCGGGGCTGCTCTGGTACACGATGGAGCTGGTGGACGGCCCCAACATCGCCCAGAAGGTGGAGCGCGATGGCACCTTCACCCTCGACGACCTGCTCCGCCTCCTCCGCGAGGCGCTGAGCGCGCTGGCCCACGCCCACCAGCAGGGGCTGGTCCACCGCGACATCAAGCCGGAGAACCTCCTCCTCGAACGAGACGGCCGGCTGCGGATCACCGATTTCGGCCTGGCGCTGGCGCTGCGCGGGCAGGGGAAGTTCGGCGGCGCCACCAGCCAGAGCGGGACTCCGCAGTTCGCGAGCCCCGAACAACTCCTCGGCGAACGGGTGGATCAGCGCACCGATCTCTACAGCCTCGCCGCGGTGGCGTTCTTCGCCCTGCTCGGCGAGCCCCCCTTCCCCGGCAGCACTCCGGAGCAGGTCCTCGCCAAGCAGAGCACGAATCGTTTCCCCGAGCTGGCGCGGCGACGCCTCGACGTCCGGCCGCAGCTTGTCGAGGTCCTCGAACGAGCGCTCCAGTCGGATGTGGAGCTCCGCTACCCCTCGGCGGCGGAGTTCCAGCAGGCGCTGAACCGGGTGACGGGGATCCGGCATCGGAGCGGCGAGTGGACCCGGCAGGCGCTCCGGTGGTGGAAGTCCCGCCCGTGAACGGCCCGGCTTGACACCACGCCGCCCGGCGGGCCAGCTTTGATCCGCTCCAGCAGAACTTCCGAATCAGAAGACCACCGCATACGAGAGGCCCCGGGAAAGCTGCCGGGACCTTATCAGGATCTTGGGACACGGGACAGGCCCGTGGTCAGCAAGAAGTCGGAAGGCGCCGTTGAACCGGACCCCGACCAGTCACATCATCACGAGGTTAGTTCGATGGCACGCATGCAGGGTACCGTGAAGTGGTTCAACGACGCGAAGGGGTTCGGCTTCATCACGCCCGAAGGCGGAGAGAAGGACTGCTTCGTGCACCACAGTGCGATCAAGGCCGACGGCTTCCGCAGCCTGGCCGAAGGGGAGAAGGTCGAGTTCGACATGGTGATGGGCGCCAAGGGGCCCGCCGCCGAGAACGTCACCAAGGCCTGATCGGGGCCTGGTTGAACGACAGAATGGGCCACCCACCCGGGCGGCCCATTTCGCTTTTGGTCTTCATCCCACAAAAGGGCACCGCGGGCGCCTGCTACTTATGGCGGTAGATCACCCGGCCGCGGGTGAGGTCGTAGGGGGAAAGCACCACGCTCACGCGGTCTCCCTCGAGCACCCGGATCTTGAACTTGCTCATCTTCCCGGCGGCGTACGCCAGGACCGAATGGCCGTTCTCGAGCAGCACCCGGTAGTTGCGGTCCGGGAGCACCTCGGTGACGACCCCCTCCATTTCGATGCCTTCTTCTTTCGCCATCCACTCCGCTCCCCAAAGGTAGGCGGGAAACATCGCCTACCAGGGCCCCGGAATCAACGGCTCGGATCGGTCTCCTCCATCCGGGCCAGCTCCCCCTCGACCAGCGCCACCAGTTCCCCCATCCCTTTCGCGTCGAACACGAGGCGGGCCCCGGCGGTCTGGTAGAGCTCCGGCAGCGAGCGGGTCCCCCCCAATGCCAGCGCTTGGCGGTAATTGGCGAGGGCGGCGGGGTGGTTCTGGAGCGCGTTTCGCCAGACCTGCAGCGCCCCGAGTCCGGCCAGTCCGTACTCGATGTAGTAGAACGGATAGAGGAAGATGTGGAGCTGCCGGTACCAGCGTGCCACCCGCTCCGATTCGAGCCCGCTCCAATCGACACCGCGCTCGAACCGGCCGCGGATGCGGAGCCACGCATTGTCCCGCGCTGCGGCATCCCCGCCCTCGCCGCTGGTGTAGATCCAGGACTGGAAAGCATCGACCGAGGCGACGTGCGCCAGAGTGAGGAGCGCATCTTCGAGATGTTCCCGCTTGGCCCGGTGATACTCCTCCGCGCCGAAGAACCCGCCGTCCTCCCGCTTCAGCGCCGAGAAGGCGAGCAGCTCCATCGACATCGAGGCAAGTTCCGCCATCTCCATCGTCGGCGCGCGCTGCCAGAGGTAGGGCAGCGGATGAGTGGCGAAGGCGTGGAAGGCGTGACCCGCTTCGTGGAGCAGGGTCATCACGTCCTCCACCGTCCCGGCGGCGTTCATGAAGATGAAAGGGCGTCCCCGTGCGCTCAGCGTCTCGCAGTACCCGCCGGGCGCCTTCCCCTTGCGGGAGGTCAGATCCAGGAGATGCTCCCGCTCCATGGTGGCAAACTGGGTGCCGAGGACCGGATTGATCCGCTGGAAGACCCGTTCCGCCGTGCCGACGAATTCAGCTTCCGTCTGGAAGGGGCGGATGGCGGCGCGCCCCGCCGGATCGACGTGGGTGTCCCACGGACGCAGGACGCCAAGCCCGAGCCGGGCCCGGCGCCGTTCGTAGATCCGTTCCACCGCCGGCACCACGGTCTGCTCGATGGAATCGTGGAATCGGCGGCAGTCATCCGGGGTATAGTCGAAGCGGCACTTGGCGGCGAAAGTGTACCCCTCAAAATCCTTGAAGCCCGCGTTCCGGGCCATCTGCTGGCGCAGGGCGAACATCTTGTCGAAGAGCGCGGTGAGCTCCCCTCGGCGGGCCACATAGGGCGCGGCCCAGAGCCGGAATGCCTGCTCCCGCTCGCCCCGGTCCGTGCTCTTGAGGAGCGGGGCCAACCGCGGCAGCGGAAGCTCTTCACCCTTCCACATTGCGGTGAGCCCGCCGGTGATCTGCTGGTACTCGCTACCGAGGGTCTCCGACTGGGCTGAGAGCGGGACGTTCGCCTCGCGAAAGACCTCAATGCCCCGGCGGAATCGCGCCACCGATTGCTCCAGTCCCGCGGGCACCAGGCCCAGCTCCACGAACCGACGGGCCAGCTTGACGCTCTGCTCCTCCGCTTTGGGGAGGATCTCCCCGGAGAACCGGAGGTGGGTCCCGAGCTTGGTCTCGTTCTCCGTGTCGCAGGTATAGGCGATCATCGCGAGCGCCGCGGCCTCGGCCAGGGCCGATTCAAGCGCCGACCAGTCCGCCAGCCATTCCGGCAACGACGGGGCATCAAGCGCCCGGGATACGAGCTCCTCATACCACGGCAGGACCTTCGCCCAACCGGCGTGGGCGAAGGTCTCGGAAGTGACGGCTGCGATCTTCTTGCCGATGGGACGATCCCCTGAAAGAGGCGGCGTGAGCATCCGGGCATTGGCCGACCCGGAATCTCCACCTCGTGCGTCAAACGCCGGTCAACTGCTCACCCGGACCCGTCGATGATAAAGGTATGCGGTTCCGAGCGATACCACCCCGAGGATCAGCACCGAGGCCACCCGATAGAGGGCGTCGAGAGAGCGGAGGTCCACCAGCAGCACCTTCGCCACCGCCAGGCCGGAGACCCAGAGCCCCGCCACCCGCACCGGTTTCAGCCCGCGCCGGAAGCCGAATCCGATCAATGCCCCGGCAAAGACGATCCACCAGGCGCTCACGGCGAGCCCGCCCGCCAATTCGCGACTTGCCGGAACGAGGGCGCTCTGCCGGAAGAGCCGGAGGAGCTCACCGGTTACCCCGAAGAAAAGCGTTCCGCCCGCAACGGGCCAGAATACCTGCCGCGGGAAGATCGCTGGCGCCGCCGCTGGACGGCCGGCCACCTCACCGTTGGCCCAGACAGCCGCCATCAACGCAATGCTCCAGAGGGTCAGCGCCCAGACGTCGAAGAAGGCCGGATCGGCTGGGTGGCGGTCCCCCGCGGCCGCAACGAGCTGGATGACGGCACCGAGAAGGGTGAATCCGCCGTACCACTCCCAATCGCGTCGGCTGGTCCACCGACCGGTGAGTCCCCAGATCAGGGCCACGGCTCCGAGGGCCCAGACCAGATCGAGGCCCGACCACTCCATCAATATCCCGGTGGCCGCGGCGCCGGCCGCGACCAGCGCAAATGGCTCCCGCCCCCGAGCGAAGGCAACGCCCAGATACGCCAAGGCGATGACCCCGGCCGCCAGTCCACGATGGGTCTCCAGCGCCACAAGCGCGGTCCGGTTGAGCGCCCACCCCAGCAGCCACGGTGTGAGATAGAAGTAGAGCGCTTCCCCGATCGGCGGGAGCGATCCCACGGTGCCGTGGAAGGGAACCACCCCTTCGGCGAAAGCATGCCGCCAGACCGGAACGGCCAGCACCACGCCGCCGAAGAGGAGCAGCCCGCTCGGCCCCAGCGTAGACGATGCCGCGGCCAGGCATCCCCACGCTCCGCTGAAGGCGAGGAAGCGCGTCTCCCACCACCGTTCGCGGAGCCCGAGCCAGATGCCGCCGGCCCCGCCGAGGGCGGCAAAGAGGAGCGCCGCCAGCGGATGGGCATCCTTGGCGCCCCAGGCTCCCAGGCCAAAGTACGCCAGTGCGATGATGACGGATGCGATCCGCCAGCGTTTAAGGGCGGCGACTCCGCCGAGGGCGAGTCCCATGCATCCGAGATATAGAAGCAGGAGGTCGAGATCCGAGGCGGGCGGCCCGATGACCACCGGGGCCAGGAAGGCACCGAGCGCCGCCGTGGCGCCAAGCGCTTCGACGTCGACGGCGTAGGCCAGCGCGGCGAGCCCGAGCGAAACGAGTGCGAGCGCCGCGATCGCATTGGCCGGAGGAAGAAAGGCGTAGAGCCGACCCGCCGCCCAGACGGCGAGATAGATCATCCCTGCGCCGGTGCCGAGCAGCCCGGCGCCGTAGGTCCGGAGTCCGCGCCGCTCCAGCCGCCATCCCAGGGCACCGACGATGACACCGCAACTGGCACCACCGAGACAGCGCAGTACCGGAGAAACCCAGCCGCGATCGAAGGAGAGTTTGAGGAGGTAGGCCAGGGCGAGCACGAGGGCCGTGACACCGACGGCAAGAAGCCCGCGCTGCCCCACCCACTGCTCGCCGTCCAGCCGGGGCGCGGCGGGACTGGCGGAGGCCGGGGCGCCGGAAGAAAATGGTCTTGCCGCGGAGGGAGCGGCGATCTCGGGGGAAACCGGACGCGCGGCGGCCAGTGATGACGCGGCGATGGGAGGAGCGGGTGATTCCGCCGGGGGCAGCTCCGCCGCCAGCTGGCGCATCAGACGCTCGAGTGTGGCAATGCGAGTTTCCAGGCGATCCAGGCGATCACTATCGGACACCAGCGCTCCGGGGGAGGGGCTCTTGGCAAAGGTATCGCCCCCGGGCCCGATCGCCAGCGTCCGGCGGAATCAGACCGGGGCGGGTGTCTGCGCCGGAGGGGTGGCCACGTTGAGCCGGAGCGCGAGAATGCTCACGACCCCGATCAGCCCGGCGGCGAAGACGAATGACCAGGCGTGCCCGATGAATTGGAAGGCCCAGGTACTCAGAATCGGGGCGATGGCCCGGGCCACACCGGCGAAGGTCTGCGCCACCCCCATCGTGACCCCGATTTCCTCCCGCTTGGTGTAACCGGAGATGAGCGATGTGGTGGAGGGGAAGAGCAGCGCCGTGCCCAGCGGCACCAGCGGCATCACCAGCAGCGCGAGCAGCAGGATGCTGGGGGGCACCGGGTAGAGCAGGAAACCGAAGATGAGCGCCACGCAGCCGAGGCGGACCGTGCCGCGCTCGCCGAATCGCCGGACCGTGGGCCCGAGGAGCACCACCCTGATGCCGATCGACAGTATGCCGAAATAGGTCAGGAAGTAGCCGAAGGTGTGCTCGTTGATGCCGAAGCGCGCCGCCAGATAGAGCGGCAGGACCGCCGTGATCGCCGAGAAACCGAACATCCCCATCCCGTAGATCCAGATGAGTTGGGAGACCGTGGTCCCCGGGTTGCGGAGCACCTCCCACGCCGGAGCCCAGATGCGGCGTCGGGGGGCGGTCGACACGATCTCGTCCTTCGACTCGGGGAGCCAGCGCCAGGCGAAGAAGATGTTGATGGCGCAAAGCCCGGCGGCGATGAGCCCGGGGGCCTGGGTCCCGAGCTTGACCGCGAGGAGCCCGACCATCGGCCCGACGATCACCCCGGCCTGGGACGCCGAGGAGAGCCAGCCGAGGGCGCGCGCGCGATCGGCGGGCCGCACGGTATCGGCGACATAGGCTTGCGCCACTCCGGTGGTGCCGCCCCCGGCGCCCTGAATGAAGCGCGAGAGGAAGAGCAGCCAGAGCGAAGTCGCGAAGCCGAACACCACAAACGCGACCATCGAACCGGCCAGCCCGATCAGGAGCGCGGGGCGGCGGCCGTAGCGATCGGAGACCCGGCCCCAGAGCGGCGCCGAGATGAGCTGGGCGATGGAGAACGCCGCCATGATCCAGCCGACCTGGAGGTCGGTCGCGTGCATGTTGAGGGCATAGAACGGCAGGAGCGGCAGCACCAGCATGAAGCCGAGCATGTCCACGAATCCCACCGCGATCAGGACGGCGAGGCGGCGGAACTGGTCCTTGGGATCGTGCTCGTTCGAAGCGGTCATGCGGTGGCGTTCCGTTCTGATCCGAGGAGGAAGACCGCCCCGCCGGCGATCATCAGGGCGACCCCGTAGACGGCCGCTACGCCGATGTCGCCGTCGCGCAGACTGGAGAGGATCTCGAGGGAGATCGGCCGCGTATCGTACGTGTAGAGCAGGATGGAAGTGACGAAGTCGCCGAGGGCGGTGACGAAGGCGAGCGCCGCCCCCGCCATCAGGGCGGGACGGAGCAGCGGCAGCAGCACCCGCCGCCAGGTGACCCAGCGGCTCGCGCCGAGCGACGCCGCCGCTTCATCGAGTGCCGGATCGAGCTGGCGGAACCCGCTCAGCGTCGCTCGGCTGGTCAGCGGGAGATTCCGGATCAGGTAGGCGAGCGGGAGGATCCAGATCGTTCCCACCAGGATCATCCGCGCCGCCCAGGGACGGTGCACGCTGAAGGCGGTTGCGAGCGCGAGGGCGAAGACGGTTCCCGGCACCGCCCAGGGAGCGGCCAGCAGCGCCTCGATCGCCCCGCGGCCGGGAACCTTCCGCCGCACGATGAGCACCCCCGCGATCAATGCCACCGCGACGCTCGCCGCCGTGGCCGCGACCGCCATCCAGAGTGAATTGAGGAGCGGGAGGAGCCGCACCGGATCGTGCACCAGGGTCACATAGTTCGCCGCGGTATAGACCGGCGGGAGCGCCTGCGTCGTCCAGGTGGCCACCGGCACGAACGAGAGCAGCAGCAACGTCGCGTGGGGGAGGAGCAGGAACCCGGTGAAGCTCCAGCCGAGAATGGCGACGAGGATCCCCGTGCGACCGGTCGCGAGGCGCGCCGGGGCGCTCCCCTTCCCCCCCGAGGTCACCACCTCGCGCCCGGTGCGGGTGCTCAAGCCCAGCGCCACCAGCGCGAGCAGGGTGAGCGCCACCGTCTCGACCATCGAGAGCTGATAGTCGCCGTTCAGGCGGGTCGCCAGAATCTGGGTCGGGAGCACCCGATAACCGCCGCCGAAGATGTAGGGGGCGCTGAAGCTCGCGAGCGCGGTGGTGAAGGTGAGGAGCGCGGCACCGGTGAGCGCCGGACGGAGGATCGGAAGGGTCACCCGCGTCAGGGTGCGCCAGGTGGAAGCGCCGAGGCTCGCCGCCGCCTCTCCTGCCGCCCCATCCATCCGGTCGAGCGCGGCGCGGGTCAAGAGATAGAAGTAGGCGTACATCGAGTACGCCTGCACCAGCAGGATGGCCCAGGGCCCTTCGAGCCGCCACGGCGCCATCGGTGCGCCGGTCACCGCGTCGTAGAGGTGCGCCACGAACCCCGTCTCGCCATAGAGGAAGAGGAAGGCGACGACGCCGACCAGCGGCGGCAATGCGACCGGGAGCGCGACCAGCGCGCCGAGGATCCGGCGGCCGGGAAACTCGAAGCGAGAGAAGAGAAAGGCGAGGGGGATCCCGATCAGGGCGGAGAGCGCCACCGTGGCGAGAGAGATCCAGAGACTCCCCCAGAACGCCTGCCACTCGTTCGGACGCCCGAAGAAGGCGCGGACGTAATCGAGTGTCCATCCGAGCGGCCCCGCGAACGCGTCACGGGTCACCAGCACGATCGGATAGGCGATGAGCCAGGTGAGCATCGCGATCAGG
>JBIOIC010000064.1:0-10277 GCA_044449625.1 Gemmatimonadales bacterium
GTCCGGCGCGTTCGACCGTCGCGGTGGCGGGGCTGCCGCGCGGGGTGCGGGTGGAGATCGAGGTCGTGGCGGTCAAGTAGCGGAGCGGGGGGCGAGTGACGGGAGACGGGCTGGCGTCGGGCCGGGGGAAACGAGCGTCTCCCGCAGCCCACTCGCCTCCCGTCTCTTGAATCCCGCATCCGCAGTCGAGAACAAGGGGACGCATCGGGTCTGGTGACCCGGCCGGTCTTCAAAACCGCGATGGAGGCGCCTCTGGCGGCTCCGGTGGGTTCGATCCCCACGCGCTCCCGTGCCCATGCCCACCGCCCTCCTCTACAACCCCGTCGCCGGCCGTGGGCGCGCCCGCGCGGTGCACGAGCGGGTTCTGCGCGCTGCCCGGGGGCAGTGGCCTGATCTTCAGGTCCTGGAGACGCGCGCTCCCGGGGATGGCGTGGTCCTGGTCCGTGAGGCGGCGCGCTCCGGCATTGAGCGGCTCCTCGTCGTCGGCGGCGACGGCACCGTCCACGAAGCGGCAAACGGCATCCTCTCCGCCGGGATCGCCACGCTCCCCGCGATCGGCGTCGTCCCCTGCGGCACCGGAAATGACTTCGCCAAGATGACGGGCACCTTCCACTGCTCCCCTGAGGAAGCGCTGCGCCGTCTCGCGCGCGGTCGCGTGGTCCCCTTCGACACCGGCGAGGCCTGGGGCGAGCGGTTCGTCAACAGCCTCGGGATCGGACTCGATGCCGATGTGGCCCACGAGCTCCGCACCGTGCGCCGCCTCCGCGGGACCCCGGCCTACGCCTTGGCGCTTCTCCGTACCCTCGGCAAGCTCCGTCCCCGCGAGCTTGAGATCGCAGTCGATGGCGAGACTTGGTCCGGCCGCTGGACCGCGGTGGTGGTGGGGAATGGGCCGATCGAAGGGGGCTCCTTCCGCCTCACTCCTGCCGCCCGCCCCGATGACGGCCATCTCGACCTCTGCGCCGTCGCCGAACTTTCCCTCGGCCGGCTCCTCCTCCTCCTGCCGACCCTCTTCTGGGGTGGGCACGGCCGCTTTCGCGAGGTCCGCCTCCGAGCAGTCACCACGCTGTCGATCGTCTCCCCCCGCCGCGAGCTGATGGCCCACCTCGATGGGGAGATCCGCGCCCCCGATACCGATCGGATCGACATCCGCATCCATCCGGCGACTTTGCCGGTGCTGGTGGGTCATCGGTAAACGATGAAGGGTCAACGGGTCAGCGACGGGGCCCTCACCCGTTCACCGTTCACGGTTGACCGTTTACACTTCTCCCATGCCTTCCCGCTTCTTCGCCAGCGATAACGCGGCACCGGTCCATCCCGAGGTCCTCGCCGCGCTGGCCCGGGCCAACGAAGGTCACGCCCTCGCCTACGGCGCCGATCCCTGGACCGCGCGCGCGGTCGAACTCGTCCGCGGAGAACTGGGCGCCGACGCGGAAGTCTTCTTCGTCTTTGCCGGCACTGGGGCGAACGTCCTTGGCCTCACCACTCTCACGCGCCGCTACGGCGCCGTCATCTGCTCCGCCGACGCCCACATCGCGGTCGATGAGACCGGCGCTCCCGAACACCAGCTCGGCGTCAAGCTGATCGATCTCCCCACGCCGGACGGGAAGCTTCGCGTCGAACAGCTGGAACCGCTCCTCGCGGGGCGCGGTGTGGAGCACCACGTGCAGCCCGACGTGCTGGCCCTCACCCAGTCGACCGAGCGGGGGACGGTCTACCGACCGGAGGAACTTCGAGCCCTCTCTGACTGGGCCCATCGCGAGGGGCTCAAGGTCCAGATGGATGGCGCGCGGCTGGCCAACGCGGCTGTGTCGCTCGGCACCACGCTCCGCGCCATCTCCTGCGATGCCGGAGTGGACGTGCTCTCCTTCGGCGGGACCAAGAACGGCCTGATGGGGGCGGAAGCGGTCGTCTTCTTCGATCCGGCACTGACGGAGGGGTTCAAGTACCTCCGGAAGCAGGGGATGCAGCTTGCCTCCAAGCACCGCTATCTCGCCGCGCAGTTCGAGGCGTTGCTGACCAACGCTCTCTGGCGCCGGAACGCGGAGCATGCCAACGCGATGGCGCGGCGATTGGCGGAGGGGGTGCGTGCGGTGCGGGGCGTCACCATTACCCAGCCGGTCGAAGTGAACGGCGTCTTCGCCCGCCTCGCCGACCGGGTCATCACCCCGCTGCGAGAGGCGTACCCGTTCTACGTCTGGCAGCAGGGGACCGACGGGACCAGCGAAGTGCGGTGGATGTGCTCGTGGGACACGACGGAAGCCGATGTCGATCTCTTCGTCGCCAAGCTCAGGGTACTCAGTCGGTGAGCCGTGCACCCGCTTCTCCTCTTCTCCTCCTCCCCTCCTTCTGCCTCGTCATCGTGGCTGCTCTCTGTGCATGCCCGCTCGCGGCCCAGCAGCACGATTCGACGGCGCGCCCGATCGTGGCCGACAGCGCGCCGATCGTTGGGTCGGTCGACAGCTCTGTCGTTCGCGCCCCCGTTCTCGGCGACACGATCCCTCCGATCTCGCCGATGGGAGCGCTCCTGCGCTCGATGCTCATTCCCGGTTGGGGTCAGGCCACGCTCGGCCGGAAACTCACCGGCGGGATGATGGTCGCCTGGGAAGGCGTGACCCTCGGCATGACCATCAAGACGAGCCACGAGCTCGCCTATTACGAGAATACCAACGATTTTCGGATCCACGCCAAGGAGCAGGAGCGGCAGGACTGGCTGGTGCTGCTCGTCTTCAATCACCTCTTCTCGGGGCTCGAAGCGTACGTGTCTGCCCATCTCTGGGACTTTCCCCCCGATCTCAGGTTCCAGGTGCTGCCGCACGGCGGCGTCGGCGCGAGTTTCACCCTTCCACTGCCACGCTGATGCATACCGGCCCCATCGGCATCTTCGACTCCGGCATCGGCGGCCTCACGGTGACGCGCGCCATCTACGAGGCGCTGCCGCGGGAGTCCACCATCTATTTCGGCGACACCGCCCGCGTCCCCTACGGCCCCAAGTCACCCGAGACGGTGCGGCGCTACTCGCTGGAGATCCTCGGCTGGCTCCTCGACCAAGGGGTCAAGGCCGTCGTCATCGCCTGCAACACCAGTACCGCCCACGCGCTCGACGCGCTCCGCGTCGCCTCCCCGGTTCCGGTGATCGGGGTGATCGAGCCGGGGGCCGCCGCCGCGGTCCGCGCCAGTCGCGGCGGGACGATCGGCGTCATCGGGACCGCCGGCACCGTGGCGAGCGGCGCCTACGTGCGCGCCATCCAAGCTCGACGTCCCGGTGCAGAGGTGCGCCAGGTCGCCTGCCCCCTCTTCGTTCCGCTGGTGGAGGAGGGGTGGTTTGATCATCCCGCCACGGAGCTCGTGGCGCGGGAGTATCTGGCGCCGCTCATCGCCGCGCGGGTCGACGTCCTGGTCCTCGGCTGCACCCACTATCCACTGCTGAAGCCGTTGCTGGCCCGGGTGATGGGACCCGGGGTCGCGCTGATCGACAGCGCCGAGGAGACGGCACGGGAGACGGCGCGGGTGCTGGAGGAGAAGGGATTGGGGGCGCCGGCGGGGCACGTGGCGGCGCATCGGTTCGCGGTGAGCGATGACGAGGTGCGCTTCCGGGAGGTCGGCGCCCGCTTCATCGGGGAGCGGCTGGCGAGCGCCGAGGTGGTGCGGCTGGGGTAGAGGGGCGGAGGCACCCCCACTAGGGTTTTTACTAGTGGCGCTTTCGAGAGGACGTTCCCAGATTGGTGCTTCCTCATGCGATGAGTAATCCCATGCACGCTAGGATATCGAGTCGGGTCTTGGGCCGATCGATGCAGACCGCGATCTTGACCGGTCTTGTACTGCTGGTCGCTGGGTGCGGCGGCGGCGATAGCACCGGCCCGAGTCATGTGGTCACCGCCGTCACCATCACCGGCGGGCGGGACACGCTCTATGTGGGTCAAACGATGTTTCTCGGTGCGTCGGTGCAGCTGGACAGCAGCATGGTGGTGACGGCCGATTCGGTCGGCTGGTCGTCGAGCGACACGACGAGAGCGAAGGTCTCCGCCACCGGTGTCGTGACGGCAGTGGCGGCCGGCTCGGCGACGATCACAGCTTCGTTGGCGGCCCATCAAGGCGTGCGGGCCGTCACCATCAAGGTCATTCCGGTCGCCTCGATCACCGTCTCGCCGGCTTCCCGCATCATCTACCTCGGGCAGCAGGCTCAGCTGACCGCCACTCCGAAGGACAGCGCGGGCACCCCGATCCTCGGACGCACCCCGATCTGGGCCTCCCGTGACACCTCGGTCGCGACGGTGAGCGTCTCCGGCCTAGTCATACCGCACGACACTGGGCTGGTCCGCGTCCTCGCTACGCTGGACGGGCACTCGGACTCGGCGGCCGTGACCAGCGGCCTGGTACCGGTCACTTCGATCACGCTCCTCCCTGCGGGTGACACGGCGGTGGTCGGCGATACGATCGCTCCCCGCGCCACGCCGAGGGATTCCAGCGGCGCGCCACTATTGGGCCACCCCGTTGTGTGGTCCGTATCCGATTCAACAGTCCTCGAGCCGATCAGCGGTGGGAGGTTCGTTGCGCTGGCCAACGGGAGTGTGACGATGTTCGCTTCCGCTGGTGGTACTAACGGGCAAGGTGCCGGCCTCGTGGCCACCTGCGGTGATACGGTCCAGGTCGCCACCAATGCGTTCCACTTTCCATTGGTGGCCGGTCAACTCGCGCACGATGTGTCGGCGACGTTGGATGTCGGACTCTTCCGCAGCACGGCCGCGTTCTACGGCGGCGGAGTGATGTTCGGCACCGATTCGGCGCATATGACGGTAGCATACGATCCGCGGGGCGACGTCGGTGACGGTGCGGCGCACGCCGGCGTCTGTCCATTGCCCCTGCTCGGGCTCGGCACTTACACCTACACCAAGGTGAGGCCGGTCCCAGGAGAGGGAGTTCCGCCTGGCCTGCGCGTGGTGCAGGAGACATTCGCAAGCGGGACCCCGGCGGCAGACAGCGGCTTTGTGCTCTTCCGCTACACCTTCACTGACACCGGATCGGTGGCGGTGGCCGGGCTCCGGACCGGGTTCTTCATCGACTGGGATCTCGGGTTCGACAACAACCCCGCTGATGACGTCATACGGTACTACGCCGGGCTTGGATGGGCTGAGGCGGAGGAGTCTGACACCGTGACCTATCCGCAGCGACTGACGGTGATTCCAATCACCAGTGCCGGCACCGCCTCATTCAGTGGGTGGATCAACGGGGTTGATCCAACTGTGCGGGGAAGCTATTTTTCCCGCTTGGCCGCAGGGACCACCTCGACCGCCATCGGTCCCAACGATATCAGGCAGCTGGTCGGGACGTCACCGGTGACGATCCCCGCCGGGGGTCGAGTCGTGGTCTACTTCGCGCTGGTGGGTGGGGAGAACGAGGCGACCTTTGCGGCTAGCAGGGCGGCCGCCCTGGCCGCCGCCGCTGCACTCGGATTCAATTGAAACGGGGCGGTGCGGCGTTCAGGAGAACTCCTTGAGTTCCGCCCCGCCGCCGGTCACCACCGCGTAGCGCTGCCCGTCGAGCCAGGCGCCGGGATTGACGTACCAGCGGCCCGGTTCGACTTCGACCGCCCGGGCCCGGTGGGTGTGGCCCATCAGGACGCAGTGGAGGCGCGGGTTTCGCGCCAGCTCGGTGGCGGCCCAGGCCTGCTGCCGATCGGCCGCCCGGTCGAAGACCGCCGGGTCCACCGCATCGCTCCCCCAGTGACTCACCATCCGGTCAACGATCCAGAAGGCGAGATCGGGGTGCAGCGCCTTGAAGAGGGCGATCACCGCCGGCTGCTTGGTCACCTGGAACATCAAGCGGGCCGATCGGCTCCGTTCGGTGATCCCGTCGCCGTGGATCGCGAGGGCGGGCCGGTCACCGATGCAGAACTCCATCCGGACCGGCGCAAAGCGGATCTTCAACTCGTCGCTCCAGAAGGTTCCGCCCCAGCGATCGTGGTTCCCCCCCGTCATCACCGTCGGCATCCGCCGAGCTACCTCCGCCAGCGCCGCCACGGCGCGGACCTGGTGGCGGGGGATCACCCGGCCCCAGCTCATCCAGAAATCGAAGATGTCGCCGTTCAGGAGGAGGCAGTCGCCCAGCTTCGGAGCGGCCAGCAGAAACTCGAGGAAGGCTTCCTCGATGGGGGCGGGGACGGCGCCGAGATGGGCGTCACCGACGACGACGAGCTGTTGACCGAGCATGGCGAAACGTAGGACCCGCCGGGCGGATGCCGCAAGCCGCCGTGGCGTCACCCCTCCAAGCCGCTACCTTCCATTTGACCGGCATCCCACGACCCGCACCCACGACCCCCCTGTGAAACCAACCCCTGCTCCCGACGTCTCCGAGTCGTATCATCGAGTCGATTATTCCGAGACCGATCAGATGGGGGTGGTCTACCACGCGCGCTACCTGGTCTGGCTTGACGTGGCCCGCACCGAGCACCTGCGCCTGGCGGGGATGAGTTACCGGGAGCTGGAGCAGGCCGGTCTCCGCCTGGCGGTAGCGGACGCCCAGCTCCGCTACCGGCGTCCCGCCCGCTACGATGACCCGATCCGGGTCCGCTGCTGGGTGCGGGAGGTCGCGAGCCGCCGGGTCACCTTCGGTTATGCGGTCGAGCATCGGGAATCGAACGAGCTGCTGGTGACCGCCAGCACCTCGCTCCTCTGTCTGGATGCCGCCTTCAATCTCGCCCGGTTGCCCGGCCGCGTCGCCGACGTGCTCGTGGTGGTGCCGGATCCCCTGCGTCTGTTCTGAGAGGTAACGCCTGTGCGTCGTGCCCTGTTCATCCTGGGGATCATCGGGGCCGTCGGCCCGTCCGGCCCCGCGCCGCTCGCCGCCCAGGCTTCCGCGACCGTCGAGGCCCTCGCCCCGATCCTCGCCGCGGAGGACGCCCGCCATTTCGACGGCGCCCTCTTCGCCGCCGCGCTTCGCTCCCCCGACTCGCTGGTCCAGCGCTACGCCCTCCGCGCGATCGGCCGGATCGGAGATCCCGCCGGCATCCCGCTCCTCGCCGCCTATCTGGCTGACCCCGATTCGGGGCTCGACGCCGAGGCGGCCTTCGCCCTTGGCCTCATCCGGGATACCACCGCGGTGACGCCGATCATCGCCTGGCTGACCGGACCGGTCGCGATCGGCGAAGATGCATCCCTCGAAGGGGCCACGGCGCTGGCCCGCATCGGCGGGTCGACCGCGGCCGTGTTCCTGACACGGGCCCTGGCCGATTCCACCGGTCTCCGGATGCCCGACCGGCTCTCCTTCCGGCGCCGGGTTCTGGGCGAGGCGTGGCGATTGGGGCGGCGCGCCCCGGTCGACGCGCTGGTCGATGCGGTCCGGCCCGGGTCCGCCTACGACCGCTACCCGGCCAGCTACTCGCTCGCCCGGTTGCACCCGAAGGCCGCCGCCGCCACGCTGCTGCTCCTCGGCCACGACGCCGACCCCGGTGTCCGGAGCGAGGCGCTCAAGGCGCTCACCCGCGCCTTCGCCGACAGCGCCGGGATTGCCCGGCACGACGTCGCGGGACTCGATGTCACTGCGCTGGACGACCCCGATCCCGGGATCCGGATCACCGCACTTCGTTCCCTCGCGAGCTTCGCCGATTCCACCTTGGCCCCGAAGGTCCTTCCCCTCACCGAGGACGCCGTGGGCAACGTCGAGGTCCAGGCGCTCGACGCCCTCGGTGCCCTTGGCGGCGCGCGCGCCGCGCGGACGCTTCAGGAAGTCGCCGCCAGCCGACGCCCTTGGGCGCTGCGGCGCCAGGCGCTGCTCTCCTTGGCTCGCGTTGACGGACCCGCGTTCCGTCAGGCGGCGGATCAATGGGCCAATTCCACGGATTGGCGTGACCGCGCGACGGCGGCTGAAGGGTGGGGTACGCTGAGCGGCGGAGAGATCCCTCGGCAGTTGTTCGAAGATGCCGATGGACGGGTGGTCGCGGCGGCGCTGCAGGCGTGGGCCGGCGGAGTGAAGGGGGCCGATCCCGCACTCCTCGCCGCCGCGCGCCGACACCTCGCCGATGCCGATGCGGCCACCCGCAGTGTCGCGGCCGACGCCATCGCTCGCGGGCCCGTCGCCGCGGACCTGATGCCGCTGACGTCCGCCTGGCGCCGGGCTCAGCGTGATTCGTTTCCCGAGGCGGGGGAGTCGGCACTGAATGCGCTCCTTGCCCTCTCCGCGCTGCCCGAGGGTGCGGCCGCAATGCAGTTCGCGCGGTCAGAGCCGGCGCCAGACTCGTATCTCTATCGGGCCTGGGCCGAGGCCAACTGGCCCGATCTCTCGGCGCACTGGGGGCCGTCGGTCCCCCTGCGCACCGGACGCACCCTCGAGGACTACCGGGCCATCGCCCGGCAATACATCGTGGGTCCTGACTCGCTGCATTCGCCGCACGTTCTGGTGGACGTCGCCGGCGGCGGCACGATCGACCTGCAGCTCTTCGGGGCTGATGCTCCTCTCACCGTCGCCAATTTCCTCCGATTGGTCGACGCGCGATTCTTCGATGGCGATCGCTGGCACCGCGTGGTCCCGAACTTCGTCATCCAGGACGGTGATCCCCGGGGCGACGGATGGGGCGGCCCCGGCACGGTCATCCGGGACGAGATCAACCGTCGGCGCTACAACACCGGCACGGTGGGGATGGCGCTCTCCGGTCCCGATACCGGCGGCAGCCAATGGTTCATCACCCTGAGCCCGCAGCCTCACCTCGACGGTGTCTACACCGTCTTCGGCCAGGTGGCCGCGGGAGGCGCGTCCCTCACCCGGGTGCTGCAGGGAGACCTCATCCGCTCGATCCATCGGTGACGTCATTCCGGCGGCTGACCCTCGTCGCTGCGCTGGTGGCGGGGGCGGCGCGTCCCGCGCTGGCCCAGCTCACCGATTTTGGCCAGAACAAGGTCCAATATCGTGATCTGGCCTGGCGGGTCGTCAAGGGTCCCCACGTCGACCTCTACTATTATCCCGCCGAGGCTGATCTCGCCTCGCCGGCGCTCGCGTGGGCCGAGGAGAGCTACGACACCCTCGCCCGGCGGTTCGGGCACGAGGTGGGGTCCCGGATCCCTCTCATCGTCTACGCCACCCACACCGACTTCGAACAGACCAACGTCCTGCCATTCTCCCCTCCCGAAGGGATCCTGGGCGCCACCGACTATCTCAAACGGCGGGTCACCCTGCCGTTCCGGGGCAACTTCGCCGAGTTCCGCGGAACCTTGCGGCACGAGATGACCCACGTCTTCCAGCTCGACCTCGAAGGGGACGCGTACGCGCGCACCCTCCACGAGGTCGGCTCGATGCTGCCGCTCTGGTGGTCCGAGGGGCTGGCGGAGTACTTCTCGGCGGGGCAGGACGCGCGGGACGAGATGATCATGCGCGATCTCGTCATCTCGGGGAAACTCCCCTCGTTCCACGATCTCGATTTCGTCGGCAGCGCGATCGTCTATCCCATCGGCGGCCGCATCCACGCGTGGCTGGCCGACACCTACGGGCGTTGGCGCATCGAACGGTTCTATCGGGATCTCTGGAAGTATCAGGACTTTGATGACGCGCTGACCGGCGTCTACGGCCGGTCGGAACGGCAATTGAGCGACGAGTTCCAGGAGGCGATGCGGCGGGCCTATTACCCGGTGATCGCCGGCCGCGGCTCCCTCGCCGCCGACGCCCGCCGGATCGCGGCCGGAGCGGTCAAACCGGTGCTCGGTCCCGATTCCGCGACCGCGGTCTACTTTGCGGCGCCGCGGGGGTACATCGTGGCCGCGGAGCGCGATCTTGATGGCGGTCCGGTCCGGGTCCTCGCCACCGCCGGGCGTTCGGCGGAGCTCGAGTCGTTCCATCCCTTCGAGTCCCGGATGGACGCGAGCCGGCGGGATCGGCTGCTGTTCGCCTCTCGTTTCGAGGACCGCGACGCGCTCATCGTCTGGGACATCGAGCGCCAACGGCTGGTGGCGCGCTACGAGTTTCCGAACCTCGTGTCGATCGTTTCGCCCGCCTGGCTGCCGGGGGATACGGCGGTCGTGTTCAGCGGACTTTCGGAGTCGGGAGAGTCGGACCTCTACCGCTTCACCTTTGCGGGGGAGCGGCTGGAACGCCTGACCGCCGATCGCTATCAGGATCTCGATCCGAGCCCGAGCCCTGACGGCCGCGAGCTCGTCTTCGCCTCCGATCGCACCGCCGGCGGTCTCGATGGCGCGATGAACCTCTTCACCTTCGATCTCGCCACCCACACCATCCGCCAGATCACCAGCGGGCCGTGGGTGGATGAATCACCCCACTGGGCGTCCAACGGA
>JBIOIC010000065.1:0-10183 GCA_044449625.1 Gemmatimonadales bacterium
AATGGAAGGCGAGGACCGGACCAGCACCGTTGGCGGCGTATCCCCACGCCGATGGCGCGACCGCGAGGCCGCCACTCACGGTCGTCGAAAGGTCGACATCCTCGTCCCGCGACATGCTGGAGAATCCCCGCAGGATCGTGTAGCGGGCCCGCCGCCATTCGGCGGTGCCGGTCAGGGCGCCGAACCAGGACTCGCCGAAGGGAGTCCCGCTGGCGTACGGACGGAAGTCATCCCGCCGCGCAACCGCGGTCAGTCCCAGCCGCACGTACCCGGCTGGATCGGCGCGGGGAGCCCAGCCAAAATCGCCGCGGATGATCTGGTATCGCCGTCCGACGCTGTCGGCCGCGGCGGCGGTGTTCCCGTTCTGGTACTCGAGTATCCGGACGTCGCCGCTCTGGACCGTGAGCATCGCCTGCGCGCGGGCCGAGAGCGAGAGATACGGGAGCCCGAACTGGGAGAGGAAGATCCGCCCATCCGAGAGATCCTGGTAGTTGAGCAGCAGTGAAAGCCGTCGCGCGATCAGCCGCTGCTTCACGAGCGCAAAGCCCAGCGTGGTGCGATCGGGATCGACCGCGTACTTGCTGAAGAGGTGCGTGTTGGTGCCGAGGAGATTGTCCTCCAGCAGGGCGACGGCCCAGGAGATCTGGCCGCCGGTGCTCTTGAAATTGGCCGCGGGCTTCGTGCTCCAGGCATCCTGTGTGGTCACCCGGAGCGCCACGCCAGAGTCGGTCCGGATGGTGTCGAGCTCCACCTTCTCGAAGATGCCCAAGCGGCGCAGGTTGCGGGCGGTTTCCGCGGCGAGCCTGGGGTTGTATGGCTGGCCGGGCTTCAGCAGGACTTCGTTGCGGACCACCCCATCCCGCGTGATGATGTGCAGCGCATTCATCAGACGGGCGTAGAAGGCGTGGGTCTGGGTAGAATCGAAGACGTTGTGCCGGACGACCTCCACCGAGTGGAGGATCGTCCCCCCCGTATCGACGGCGGCCGGGGCCTGGCCCCACGCCGCGATCGGCGCGCCGGCGAGTGCCAGCAGGAGGACTGCGGCGGGCCGGCTCCACCTCATGGGCGCAACAAGGCCTGCGAGAGAGCGGGGGCAAGAACGCACGGGGAGGGCCGGCGCTGAAACGGGAGGCGGGGTGAACCGGAAAGACACGGGGGAAGAGTGAACGATGGACCGAGGGTGGTTACCCCAGGCTTTCGACCAGCCGCCAGAGTTCGACCGGGCTGAACTCGTTGAACCGATCGAGAAGCGCAGATTCAGTCCATTCCACAAAGATCCAGCCACTGGAGCGATGCCGGGTGCCATCCACGAAATGGATACGCCCGGCCCAGCTCTCCCGCTGGTGGCGGGTCTCCAGGTAGACCCCCCAGCGGGTCTCATTCCGGGTCAGGTCGCCGAGGTGGCGGGCGAGCGGTGCGCTTGGCACGGGCATCGGGGAAGGGATGTGGGGGTAGCCCATTGCACGCTCCTGGTTGGGTGGACGCTAATGCCGGCGGCCGGACAGCGCCAGCGCCGCGATGCTCCCGGGCCCGGGAGGGGTGGTATACATTGCCTTCGCACTTAAGCCCGGGATCTTGATGACCGCACCGACCGCTGTTCCCTGCCCCCGCTGTGGCGCCGCCGCCGCCGGAAACTTCTGCGCCAACTGCGGCCACTCGCTGGGCCCCGCAAGTTGCAGCCACTGCCAAGCTCCCCTTTCCCCGGGCGCGCAGTTCTGCCATCGGTGCGGTACCCGCGCCCAGTCCGGAGCCGCCCCACGGGGAGGCGGCTCGGAACGGACGGCCTGGATGGTGGCGGGGGCGCTCGCCCTGCTCCTGGTGGGCGTCGTCATCTACAAGGTGCTGGGCGGGGTGAACATGCCCGCTCGGCCCGATGCCAGCCTCGCCAACGGCGGAGTGGGGGGCCTGAGTGCGGGACCCGGCGTCCCGACCGGACGGGCCCCCGACATCAGCAACATGACCCCCAAGGAGCGCTTCGCTCGGCTGAACGACCATGTGATGCAGGCGGCGGAGCGGAGCGATACCGCGACGGTGGTCAACTTCACCCCGATGGCCCTCGGCGCCTATGCCCAACTGCCGAGCCCCGATGTCGATGACCGTTACCACGCGGCCATCCTCCGGGCCCAGATCGGCGATGCCGTCGGCGCGCTCTCCCTCGCCGATACGATCGCGCGGACCGCCCCCGGCAACCTCTTCGCGCCGATCGTGCGCGGCACCGTCGCCGAATTCCAGGGCGATACCAAGGCCCGGACCGCGGCCTTCACCGATTTCCTCCGGCATTATGACGCGGAATCGAAGAAGTCCCGTCCCGAGTACCTCGACCACAAGCCGCTGATCGATGCCTTCAAGCTGGCGGCGGACAGTGCGATGAGAGCTAAGAGTTGAGAGCTTAGAGCTAAGAGCTTTAAGCTTTGAGCTCTAGGCTTTAAGCTTTAAGCTCTAAGCCTCAACAATGACCAGCGACCAATGACCAACGACTCTCCATGAAAACAATCCGCGTGGCCCATTCCCCCGATTCCGACGACGCGTTCATGTTCTACGCGCTGGCGGAGGGGAAGATCGATACCGGCGAACTTCGCTACGTCCACGAACTTCAGGACATCCAGTCCCTCAATGAGCGGGCATTGAAGGCCGAGCTGGAGGTGACGGCGGTGTCGATCCACGCCTACGCCCACATCGCCGATCGTTACGCCCTCCTGTCCAGCGGCTCCTCGATGGGCGATGGGTACGGCCCGCGGCTCGTGGCGTTGAAGCCGAAGCCGGCCGACCCGCACGCCGCCCTGAAGGGGCTGCGAGTGGCGATCCCGGGCAGGCTCACCACCGCCTACCTCACGCTCAAGCTGTTTCAGCCCGACGTGCGCGAGGTGATCGTGCCGTTCGATCAGGTGCAGGCCGCGGTGGAACGGGGCGACGCCGATGTCGCCCTGGTGATCCACGAAGGGCAGATCACCTTTGCCGATGAAGGTTTCCAACTCTGGACCGACCTGGGCGAGTGGTGGATGTCCGAAACGGGACTCCCCCTCCCGCTCGGCGGCAATGTGGTGCGGCGGGACCTGGGAGCCGCCGTGATCGCCCAGGTGGCCCGCGATCTCAAGGCGAGCATCGAGTACGCCTTGGCGCATCGCCGACCGGCACTGGAGCACGCCAAGCAATTCAACCGCGGCATCGGCGACCAGAAGACCGATGAGTTCGTGGGGATGTACGTCAATCAGTGGACGGTCGACTACGGGCCCCGAGGCCGGGAAGCGGTCCGCCTGGTGCTCGATCGAGCGTTCGAGGCGGGGATCATCCCGAAAAAGATCGAGGTCGAGTTCATCGGGTGACGTCATTGGGCGTCGTTGCTTGACCCTCCCACCAGTTCGCCGTAGCTTGACCGAAGCACCCTCACACCGGGCAGGACCGTGACCACTTCCGCCGCACCGGCCTCCGTGATCCTGATCGTGGACGATGAAGAATCGGTCCGCGGCGCACTGAAGAAGTTCCTCGTGCAGCAGGGCTATGAGGTCGCCACCGCGGGGACGGCGGCCGAGGCGATCGCCGTGGCCCGGCGCCAGCGCCTGACCGGGGTCCTGCTCGACATGCGCCTCCCTGATGGCAGCGGGGTCGACCTCGTTCCCGGCCTCCTGGAGACCGATCCCGATCTCGCCATCCTGATGCTCACCGCCGTCAACGACGGTGCCACCGCGGCGCTCTGCCTCCAGCGCGGTGCGGCGGACTACCTCACCAAGCCCCTCGACCTCGATGATCTCGACCGCGCGATGCGCCACGCGCTCCGCCGGCGGACCACGCGCATCGAGGAGAACAACCTCCAGCACTGGCTCAAGGAGGAGGTCGCCCTGCGGAGCGCCGAGTTGCGGCGCGAGCAGGCCAACTTGAAGCAGGTCACCACGGCCACCCTCGAAGCGCTGGTGAACGCCCTTGAGGCCAAGGACCAGTACCTCCGGGGCCATTCGGCCCGGGTTGCCGACATGGCGGCGCTGGTGGCGGCGGAGCTGGGCCTCGACGATGAGCAGGTCGAGATGCTGCGCCGGGCCGGCCGGCTCCACGACATCGGAAAGATCGGGATCAGCGAGCAGGTGCTGCAGAAGCACGGGCCGCTCACGCCCGAGGAGTTTACCCACGTCAAGGAGCACGTGGTGATCGGATCGCAGATCCTCGCACCCCTCACTCACCTCGGCGAGATCATCACCTTCGTGCGGCACCACCACGAACACTGGGACGGCGGCGGATATCCCGATGGCCTGAAGGGTGCGCAGATACCGCGGGGCGCCCGCATCCTCGGCGCCGTGGAGATCTACGACGCCCTGACCACCGAGCGACCGTACCAGGCGCGGATGGAACCGGCCGCCGCGATCGAGCGGCTGCGGGATCTGTCGGGGCGGATCATCGACCCCGAGGTCTACGCCGCGCTGGCCCGGGTGGTCACCCGCCGCCGTTCGCTGGTTTTCCTCGACGACCCCCGACACTGACCCCGGCGCACAAGGCCTTTCGGATCCTCGTCATCGATGATGATCCGGCCATGGTCGGCCTCGTGAGCGCCGTACTCACCGCTGCCGGCTTCGCGGCGCCCACGACGACGACGACCGGTGCCGGCGGGCTCGCCCTCGCCGCCGACATCGATCTGGTCCTCCTCGACCTCCAGCTCCCCGACATGAGCGGACTCGAGGTGTTGGCCGCGCTCCGGCGCCGCCCGGCCCCGCCCCCCATCATCGTCGTAACGGCGCACGGCAGCGAATCCGCCGCCGTCCAGGCGCTCCGGCTCGGCGCCGACGACTACCTGCTGAAGGATGCGGCGCTGGGCGAACTCCTCCCCCAGGTCGTCGAGCGTCACCGCCGCATCACCGCTCTCCGCCAGGCCCTCGCCGCCGCCGAACGCGACCTGCTCCAGGCCGAGCGGCGTACTGCCGTGGGTGAACTGACCGTCTCCCTTCACCACGCCATCAACAATCCGCTGATGGCCGCGACGATGGAAACCGAGCTCCTCCTCCGCGATCCGGCGCTCAATCCGGCCCAGCGCGAGGGCATGGCCGCCGTTCACGATGCGCTGATCCGCATCCGAGACGTGGTGCACCGCGCCACCGAACTGCGCGACGCGCCGACGGTCGATTATCTCGAAGGTGGTATTCGGATGGTGGATCTGTACGCCGAGGCGGGCGGCGGTGCGGTCCACCAGGGAGCCGCCCTGGTGGTCGCGACGGACCCGAGGCTGGCGCGGGTCCTGGGTCATTTGCTGCGGCACGCCGGTTTCGCCACGCAGGAATGCGCAGTGGAAGAACTGGCGCGGTGGATCAGGGACCAGCGACCCGCGTTCCGCGCCGTGGTCGTGCAAGCGGAGGCCGTCACCGCCGCCGCGCTGCCCCCCGATGGAGCGGCGCGGCCCTTCCTCGTCGCGGTGGGAGGGGCGACGGCGCTCGCTCCGGTCGCCGATCGGGTCGACCTTGCCATCCCGACGCCGTTCGATCCCGGAACCTTCGTCGGCGATCTCCTCGCGCGGCTGGACCAGCGCGGGGAGTGACCGGTCAGGGAAGGAAGCGGGCTTCGAGACCCAGCCGGACCGTGGAGGCCTCGATCGGCACCGGGGAATCGGTTTCGCGGTCAATGCGCTGAAAATCGTAGTCCGCCACAAGCCACGCCCAAGCCAGCCGCGGCACCGGCCGGTACGATACCTGCAGTCCCAGTGTGAGCGCCGTACCGGCCGTCCCGCCGCCGGAGAACTTCGCGCCCGCCAGCCACGCCGCCCGAGTCTCGAGGGCCGCCCCTTCCGCCAGCGCGAACCGCGCCGACAGCCCGATGCACCAAGCTTGCATTGCTTGCGCCGCATCTCCCGGCGACACCGTACGACGCACCACGCCGACTTCGGTTTCGACGGGCAGCGCATCCAGGGGCCGGTAGCGCAGCGCGAGCTCCGTCTCGGTGGAGGTGAACGCCACAGCGCCTGCCGCCGTATCGGTCGGCGTCAGGGAGAGCTTCGTGACCGCCGCGGTCAATCCGAAGCGGCGCCAGGTGGCGTCAAAACGGGCCGATGGACCGCTCCCCTTGAAGTCGAGTGTCGGTCCCTGCTCTCGATAGCCACCGAGCGCATATCCCCCCGACAGCCGGAGTTGCGGCATCTGGGCTTGCACCGGGACGGCAAGAACCAACGCGACGAGGATCAGCGGCTTCACGGCGCGCTCACGGGAGGCGGCGCCGAAGTGATCGTCAGTTCGACCTGCTGCTGTCGCAGCCGATTCCCCTGCGCGATCTGCTCATTCTGCCGCGTGAGCAGATCCCGGATCAGCTGGTTATAGCGAATGTTCGCTTCGGAGGGGACCGCGACCGGCCGATCGAAACTCGCGAAGAGTCCCGCCAGCATCGCGGTCAATCCACCGATCGTCAGCGCTCGCCGCGACACGCCGCCGCCCAGGTCGCTGTTCTCCAATGCCAGCGACCCGCCGGCCACGAGGCCGGTCAGGAGGGCCGCGACGCCGAGGGGCCGGAAGCTGCGCGGCGGAAGGACCGTCTCCGGCAGCGGATCGTAGCCCTCCAGGCGGGCCAGATGCGCGACTGTATCCACCGCGCCGGTCGCGATCGTCAGAGACAGTTGGGCGGAGAACTGGGTGCCGGTCGAGCGGGCTTCCACCACGAAGCGATAGGCGCCAGCGGCTGGCGCGCCTCCGCCGGCCAGGAGCCCGTTCCACCCCATGCGCACCGTGCCGGGGTCCACCACCGATGAGTCGATGGTGACCGCTCCGGCCGGCCCTTCGATCCGGGCCACGACGCGGGCGCGCTGCGTCAGGGTGAAGCGGAGGAACGTCTCCGCGCGACCGGCGATGAACGCCGCACTGTCGACCGCGAGGTGGCGCACCACCAGCACTTCGGCGAGCGCCAGCGCATACTGTCCGGTGATCTTGGGGGAGACGCGGGCGGCGTCGAAATCAAATTCCGGATCGAGCAGAATGAGCTGGCTGAACGCATCCTGGGCCTCGGCGCTGCTGTCCATCGCGGCGTACGTGGTTCCGAGCAGACGGTAGGCGATCTTCAGATCCGGCGGCGTGAGCCGCTCGCCGATCGCCGCCCGGGCCAGACGCAGCGCCGTGGCATACTCCAGGCCGTCGCCGGCGTCCACCGCGCGCTTGAGCGTGGCGTTGGCCTGCGCGCGAATCGGCACGGCGGCCAGCAGTAGTCCCAGCGCGAGGCAGAGTCGCCTCACCGTGTTCGGCCTCATGATGTTCGGCGTCACGGTGCCGTGCATTCAAGGGTGTACTTGCGCCGGATGGGGGTCGCCGATGAGACGGTGATCTTCTCCTCTTTTGATTTGCACCCGTCGCGCTCGATCCGGATCGCATGGACGCCTGGCTTCAAGTGAAATCCGATCACCGGCGTCACCCCGACTCTGACGTCATCGATGTACAGCGTTCCGAACGAGGGCTTTCCCTCCGATTCGACATCCACGGCGAGCGGCGCGCCGGCAAACGCCGGTGCCGCGGCGGAACCGCTTGAATCCGGCCGAGGAGCGGGAGGCGTTGCCTGGCGTGAGGCGGGCCGTTTGGGCGCCGCCGGCTTCGTGGCCGGCGGGGTCGTCGGTTTGCCGGAAGCGGGAGGGGTGACGATCTGCGCCGTCGTGTCCCGATGGATCGCCATCGCGGCGGAATCGGGACGGGGCACCGGCGCCACCGGCGGGGAAAACGGACGGAGGATAAGGACGGCGGCGGCTCCCGCCATAACCGCCACACCGGCGATCCAGGGCCAGCGCCGCCGCCGTCCCGGCACCGGAGTTGCCTCCAGTGGAATGGTGGCGTCCCCGGTGAGAGTCCGTTCCGGCATCGCGCCCGCCGGGGTCGCCGCCAATTCGGCGAGGGTGACCGGCTCCTCGCCGCGAATCGCGCGGGCGAATGCCGCCATCGACTCGAACCGTCCGCCGACATCCTTGCCGAGCGCCCGGAGGATCGCAAGATCGAGATGCTCGGGGACATCGGGGCGCTTGGCCCGCACCCGCGGCGGCGGATCGTTGATGTGCTTGTAGAGGATCGCCATCGACGAATCGCCGTCGAAGAGCGCCTCCCCCGTCAACAGCCGATATCCCACCACCGCGAGCGAGTACTGATCGCTCCGCCCATCCACCGCGCTCCCCCGCGCCTGTTCCGGCGACATGTAGTACGGGGTACCGATGACGACGCCGGTATTGGTGAGTTCCGCCACCCCGGCCACCGCCTTGGCAATGCCGAAGTCGGCCAGCAGGACCCGGTCGTCCTGATCCAGCAGGATGTTGGCCGGCTTGATGTCGCGGTGCACCACGCCCTTTCGGTGCGCATGCTCCAGCGCCGCCGCCGATTCACTCAGGATGCGGACGGCGAGCGGCACCGGCAGCTGACCGCGGTCGGCCAGAAGGGAGTCGAGCGCCCGCCCGTCCACGTACTTCATCACGAAATAGTGGAGGCCCCCTTCGCTCTCAACCCGGTAGATCGGGATGATGTGGGAATGGTCGAGCCGCGCGGCGGTCTTCGCTTCGCGCTCGAACCGGGCGACGATGCTCGGATCCTCCGCCAGCTTGGGCGGCAGGATCTTGATCGCCACCTCCCGCTCCAGACCGACCTCTTCCGCCAGGAACACCACCCCCATCCCGCCGACACCCAACGTGCGCCGGATGACGTAGCGGCCCACCAGGACCGCCGCCAACCGATCGCGGAGTTCATCGACCGATGTCCGCGGCGGCGGTGTGCCGTCGGGACTCGTCACCTCGTTGCCGCACACCAGGCAATAGTGCGCGTTCGACGGTACCGGCGTGTGGCAGTGGGTGCACTCCACGGGTGGAGCGGTCATCGCCGCCGCACCCCTCTCGCCGCCGATCCGCTCGGCGGGACGCACGCAGCGCCCTCCGAGATGCACATCCCGTAAGCGGTCGGCTGACCGTCGGTATTGACCACGACCAGGTAATAATCTCCCGCCGCGAGCGATTTCGAGAGCTGCTGGTTCGTCGTGGTGCCGCCGGTCGCCGAATCGACCGGGTTCAGATCGGCCTGGCGGTAGAGGTAGAGACTGAGCGCGGAATTGTTGAAGCCGGTCCGTGGCGCCGTCGCGAGGTCGACCGTGCCGCTCGTCGCCACGTGGAAGCGGTACCAGTCCACCTCATATGGGGTGTCGATCGTGAGCGTGTCGCTGAAGCTCGCCACACCGAGATCGATTGTGAGGCTCGGCACGTTGAGGAAGTTCGAATCGGCCTGGTCGCAAAAATCGTTGTCTTCGAATCTGTCCGGCGTGATGGCGGGTCCGCTTCCCGCGGCCGGCGCTCGATACCCCTGATAGACCGCCAACCCGTAGACGCCGGAGCCCGAGGTGTACTCGACAAAGTCGATCCCACCCGCGGGGAGAGACTGGAGGGAGAGAGCGATCGAGTCCGGGAAGTTGGTCGCCGCGAATTTGAGGTCAGATCCGCGGCATTTCTCCAAGAGCTGGTGGTTATCGAAGTCATACCCATATCCCCCGCCCGCGAATATTGGCACGCCGCCTGACGTCGTCGCATTGGTACCGAAGACGCCGCGGCGGGGAATGGCGGCGGAGTACAGCACGAACGTCCACGGCTGCGCGGACTGGGCGGCGGAGCTGAACCGATACCAATCGGTGGTGATCGTGTCCCCCGAACCGGGTGCCTCGTAGGCCAGCGCCGGATCGAAGAAGTGGACCTCGGGATGAGCCGGATACGGCCGGGCGGTATCCAGCTGGATGATCGCCGGAGCGCTGTCGTTGGGTTCGAAGAGATCGTATTGCGCCACGGTGATCGGCGTGCTGTCCTGCGTGATCAAGCCGAACCCGGTCACCACCAGCGGGCCGCTCTGAACGCCCGGAGGGACGAAATAGCTCATCGACCCGATCCCCGCCGTCGCACCGATCAGCGAGAGGGTGTCAGGAATCAGCGTCGTGCCGCTCAAGCGCACCGAGACGTCATTCGGACTCCCGACTCGGACCCCATAGAGGGTGACCCGCCCACCCCAGGCGACCGTATGCGGCTGGACGCTGTCGAGCTCCACCTGATCCGCCACTCGAATGGACGCGCTGGCGCTGGTGCCGCCGCCGTACGCCGGGGCCTCGACGGTGACGTAGGCGGATCCGCGCGCGATGCCGAAGATGTTGGCGTTGCCGCCGCCCGGAGCCGGATCGATTTCGACGGCGCCACCGCCCCCCGACCAGATCAGGGCCACATTCGGCA
>JBIOIC010000066.1:0-10162 GCA_044449625.1 Gemmatimonadales bacterium
GTCGGGGGCACCGCCACTCGGCGGTGCAGGCTGCGGCCGTCGGTAACGGCCTGGATCTCGTCCAGCATCGGCCCGAGCGGCGCGAAGGCGCGGCCAGCGAGCCACCAGCCGAGCAGGACCGCCAACAGCAGGACGATCGGCGCGACGACCAGCAGGGAACGGAGGAGATCACCCGGTCCGTAGGCCACTGCTTCGGGCGGAGCCGCAACCAGCACCGCCGCGATGTCGGGACCGGCATCATTGACCGGTGCCACGTGGTACCGCAGCACCGTCCCGCCCTCGATCGTGAGGGAGCCCCCCTGATCTGTTCCGGGGAGGGGCTTGAGCGGCGCGATCAGCTGTTCCAGTCCGTTGAATCCGAGACTGCGGGCGGCCTCCGACATGAAGAGGACCTGGCCCTTGGGATTGACGACGACGAGGTAGTCCTGGAAGGGTTCGAAGTAGCTCCCCACCGCCTGGACCAGCCCCGGTACCGCGTCGGTGGTGACGATGCGGCCCAGCACGCCGTGCGATCCACTGAGCCAGCGATGGGCGAAGGTGACCTCATGGCTCAGCTGGGCATCGACCTCGATCGCGACCGACTCCTTCCGGTCCACGTAGAGCGCGGCGCCGAGGGCCGCCAGCGAGAGACCGAGGGCGAGGGTGAACCAGAGGGTGAGCGTGCCGCGGATCGAGTTCATCGAGGAGTCCGGAGCGCCGGGCTTTGAGCCTGGAGCCGTCGAGAGTGGGAAGCCAGCGGTCCCGAAGGAACGTCTGGATGGGCAAGGGGTCGCCGGGACGGGGGTCCGGGCGCACCGGAAGTTTATTCACGCATCGCATTCGCACAACCACTGCCCGAAAAGCGGCCCTAGGCCTTCACCACGTATCCCACCCCGCGGACGGTGTGGATCAGCTTCCGGTCCTGGGTGGAGTCGACCTTCTTGCGCAGCCGATTGATGACGACATCCACGATATTGGTGCCCGGATCGAAGTGATAATCCCAGGCGTATTCGGTGATGAGGGTGCGGGACATCACCCGTCCGGCGTGGCGCATCAGGTATTCGAGGACGATGTATTCCTTCGGCGTCAGTTCGATCGGCTGGCCCGCCCGCCGCACCTCGCGGGTCCCCATGTCGAGGGTGAGATCGGCCACGACGATGAGGGGCGGCGCCACCTGCTTGGGCCGCCGGCTCAGCGCCTCCACCCGGGCCAGCAGCTCCTCGAAGGCGAAGGGCTTGGTGACATAATCGTCGGCGCCGGCCCGGAGGGCCAGCACCTTGAACTCGACCGAATCCTGGGCCGTGAGCACGAGAATCGGGACAGTGATGCCGCGGTCGCGGAGGGTGCGGACCACCTCGAGCCCGTTCATCCCCGGCAACCGCAGGTCGAGCACCAGCAGGTCGTACTGCCCCGACGAGGCGACCTTGAGCCCTTCCGCGCCGTCATCGACCAGCTCCGCCTGATAGCGCTGTTCTTCCAGTCCCCGGCGGACGTACTGCCCGACGGTGCGGTCGTCTTCGACCACGAGGATCTTCACGCCGCCGGCCTTGCACCCATCGGGAGGGTAACGCGGAAGATGGTGCCCATCCCGGGAGCGCTGTCGACGCTGATCCGGCCGTGATGCTGCTGCACGATCCCGTAGCAGATCGAGAGCCCGAGCCCGGTGCCGCGTCCCGGCGGCTTCGAGGTATAGAAGGGCTCGAAGATCTTCGAGATCTCCGACGGCGACATCCCGACACCGGTGTCCTCCACCTCCGCCACCACTTCATCCTCCCGTTCGGGGTTCCGGAAGGTGCGGACGGTGAGCGTCCCCGTCCGGCCTTCCATCGCGTCGACCGAGTTCAACATCAGCGCCATGAAGACCTGCACCAGTTGTTCGGCGTTGGCCTGGATCGGCGGGAGGTCGTTGGCCAGGGCGAGGCGCACCGGGAAACGCTTGAAGCGCTGGTGGTGCTTGAGGAGGAAGAGGGTATCCTCCATCACGGCGGTCAGGTTGACCTCGCGGCGGGCGGTGGCCTTGGGCCGGCTGAAGTCGAGGAGACCGTCCACGATCCCGGTGCAGCGCTCGACTTCTTTCTCGATGATCTCGACGTACTCCCGGACCGACGCCAGCGCTCGCGGGCCTCCTTCGGCCAGCCGGTGTCCCATCGCCTCGACGCAGGCGCCGATCGTCGCCAGCGGGTTGTTGATCTCGTGCATCACTCCGGCGGCGAGCTGGCCGACCGCCGCGAGTTTCTCGCTCTGCATGATCCGGCTCTGCACCCCCCGCCACTCGGTCACGTCCTCGCCGATGGTGATCACGTGGGAGACCACGCCGCCGGCGTCCCGCATCGGGATCTTCGAGATCCGGTAGTGCCGGGTTTCCCCGTCCATCTGAGTCTCGAGTTCCATCTGCTGCAGCTCGCCCGAGGCGAAGGCGGCGTCGAACTCGCCCCGGAGGGTCTCCGCGTTCTGGCGGCTCAGCACCTCGAAGACGGTCCGGCCCACCACATCTTCCCGCCGCAGTCCCTGGGTGCCAAGCTCGCGCATCCGGTTCCAGAGGGTGACGCGATAATCCCGGTCCACCACGTAGAGCCCGACCGGAAGCGAGTCGATGACCTGGCTGATGAAGCGCCGCTGGTCTTCGATCTCGCGGGCCCGGAGCGCCACCTCGTGTGCCAGGTCCTTGGAGAGCTCGACCGAGGCGAGGAACGGCGCGATGACATCACTGACGATCTCCAGGATCTCGCGCCGCTCCTCGGTGAGCGCCCCCTCGGCTTCCACCTCGATGAGGCCCAGACGCTCCCCTTCGTGGATGAGGGGGAGGCGGACCCGGGTGGCCCCGAGCTGCGGTTCCTCGGCGAGGGCCTGGAGCTGGGCGCTGGTGCGGGGGGCGGGGCTCGCCGGCGGCGAGGTGATGGCGCGGAACCGGGTGGCGTTCGGTTCCCGGATCCAGAGGGTGACGGTCCGGGCCGGCAACCCTCGATAGACGAGATCGGCCACCCCCGTGAGCGTTTCCTCCGGGGAGTGTCCCGCGCTCAGCAACTTGGCCACCGCGCCCACCAGGGTGGGTCCGCGAATCGGCGCGACCGCCGTCTCGGTCATCGGAATCCCGTCAGCTGAATGCCGCGGATGAAATAACGCTGCGCGACCAGGAACACCAGCAGGAGCGGTACCGCCGCCGCCAGGGCCGCCGCCATCTGGTAGGGCCAGTTGGAATAATAGAAGCCGTGGAAGGAAGCGATACCCACCTCGATGGTCCGGAGCTCCAGCGACCGGGTGGCGATCAACGGCCAGAGGTACGCTTTCCACGCATCGACGAAGGCGAAGAGCGCCAGCGTGGCGAGGGCGGGGCCGACCGCCGGCAGCGCCACTTCGCGGAATATGGTCCACGACCCCGCCCCGTCCAGCCGCGCCGCCTCCTCCAATTCCGCCGGCAACTGCAGGAAGGCCTGCCGCATCAGGAAGATCCCCCAGACCGAGACCAGTTCGGCCGAGATGAGCCCCCCCAGCGTGTCCACCCAGCCGAGTGCCTGCAACAACAGGAACCGGGGAATCAGGATCACGACGGCCGGGAGCAGGAGGACGGCAAGGACCAGGGCAAAGATCCGGCGGCGGCCGGGGAAGGAGAGCCGGGCAAAGGCGTATCCCGCGAGCGCACTCGTCACCACCTGGCCCGCCACGACCGCCCCGGCAAAGAGGAACGTATTGAGGAAGAACCGCGCGAAGGGGAGCGCGGTCAGGGCGTCGGCGTAGTTCCGCCAGACCGGATGCGCGGGCCAGAGGACCGGCGGTGTGCGGAAAACGCCGAACTCATCTTGCAGCGAGGTCGAGAGCATGACCCAGAACGGCGCCAGGGTGAGCGCCACCAGGAGCACGAGGACGAGCCCGGCGATGACGCGCCTAGACCAGCTCAATGCGCCTCCCGAGCCAGCGGAACTCGAGCCAGGCCAAGGCCCCGAGGAGGAGGGCGAGGAGGACGCTCATCGCACTGGCGGTCCCGAAACGGAGGAACTCCCACCCCTCCTGATAGATCCGGTAGACGACGACGTCGGTGCTGTGGAGCGGTCCACCCGCGGTCAGGACCGAGACGACGGTGAAGACCTGGAACGAGGCGATCGTTCCCGTCACCAGCACGAAGAGGATGGTGGGACGGAGCAGCGGGAGGGTGACGTAGCGGAAGCGCTGCCACCGGCTCGCGCCATCGGCCCGGGCGGCATCGTGATAGATCTCGGGAATCCCCTGCAGCCCCGCGAGGAGGATGACCATCTGATAGCCGAGGTGCACCCACACGGCGATCAGCATCAACGCGAGGAGGGCGGTGCGCGGACTTCCCAGCCAGTCGGGGCCGTGGAGACCCAGGAGCTCAAGCCCGGCGTTCAGCAGCCCGGCCTCCGGCTGGTAGATCCATTGCCACACCAGCGCCACCGCGACGACCGAGGCAACAAATGGGATGAACAACAGCGTCCGGAGCAGGCGGACCCGGAATCCGCTCCGGTTGAGCAGGAGAGCTGCTCCCAACGCCAGCGCCAGCGTCACCGGCAGGTAAAGTCCGTACAGGGCGGTCACACCGAGCGAGTGCCAGAAGCCGGGGTCTCCGAACAGGGTCGCGAAATTCTTGAAGCCGACCCAGGGATGGGCGGCATCCATCAGCCCCCAGCGGTGGAAACTCAACCAGAGGGCGAAGAGCAGCGGCCCGAAGGAGAAGATCGCGAGGTGCACTCCGGCCGGCGCGAGGAACCCCCACGCGGTGAGGATCTCGCGGAATCGGCGCCGTTCCCTCGAGGCGACCGCCGCCCAGCTTCCGAATGCCGCACCGGCGAACAGGAGCAGGACCCACCCCGCCAGGGCGGCCCAGGTACCGGAAAGCCGGGTCCCGAAGGGGACCATCGTCAGACGGAAGGGGCGTACTCCGTTGATGACGCCGGAGATGCTCGCCTCCTCCGCGCCGTCGACCGTCCGCCGGTGCACTGCGCGGTCGGCCTCGACGCTGTCGGTGAGCGCGACGACCATCCCCGGCGTGATCCGGCTGAGCTCCACCACCCCGCGCGGCCGGCTCACCGACGCCACCTCCGACAGCCGCCGCGCTCGGCTCAAGCTGAGTGCCGTGGCCGCGCGGGCCGCGCCGGCGATGTCGCGCCAGGCGGCGAGCGCCAGCAGTGCCATCGCGCCACCGGCGAGGAGTACCGCACGCCGCCGCCGATCCCCCTTCATCCCCGCGCGTGCCGTTCGCGCCAGCATCCAGACCGTCACCAGCGTGAGCGCCAGGAGCGGCCACGGCACTCCCCGTGACGGCACGGCATCCCACACCGCCACCCATCCGACGACTCCCCAGAGATCGCGATCGAAGAACGGAACGAAGACCTCCCGTCCTCCATTCGGCCGGACTCCCAAGGCGCTCGCCGTGCCGGTCCGCAAGCGCGCCGCCGCCGCATCATCCGGCAGCGACGGACCGCCCGAATCAGCGAGCAGCGGAGTCGCGCCGCTCGCCACCTGCAGCCCCGCCTGCCAGAACCCGGACGTTGCCACCAGCGCCGCGGCGGAGAGAAGCCGCGATCCATCGTATTCCCCCGTCCGATCGACCGGCACGACGAGGGAGAGATACCCCGCCACTCCCTCCGCCGCCGTGCGGGCCGACTCGGCGGCGATCGTGCGCTCCGCTCCGAGGGTGGTCCGCCAGAGGCCGAGCAGCGCCAGCGCCCCGATGGAGGCGCCGAGGAGAGCCCACGCCCTGGTCCGAGCCCCGCTCATCGCTCGGTCTCCCGGAGGATGGCGTCAATGTCACGCGCGGCATCGGTCAACGCAGCGTGGAGGTCCCGCCCTTGCAGCAGCACCTGATCCATGATCTCGGGGAGGCGGGCGTCGACCTCGCGCCAGCCGCGCACCCGCACACCCCAGGGTGCGCGGCCGTTCGCCATCGCTCCCTGGAAGGCCTGTTCCCAGCCGGTGGTATCGCGCGCGAGGAGTTCCGCCGCCGCAGCGACGGTCCCCGGGATCTCCAGCCCCGCCGCCGCGCGGATCCGCTGGGCCGCACTGTCCGCCAGGAAGGCCGCGAGCGTCACCGCCAAGCGCCGATTGGTCACGTTCCGCGGCACCGCCCAGCCAGTCGCGTAAATGATCGTCGCGGGCGGGCTCCCCACTCGATGCGGAAGCCCCACGAATCCGATGGAGGTCCGGCCCTGCTCGGCGTACTCGCGCAATCGCGGCAACCAGAAATGGCCCGCCGTCATCATCGCGATCTTGCCGCCGTTGAAGAGCCGGAAGTTGTCGCCCAAGGAAGAGCGCAGGGAGTAGGCCCGCGGCGAGACGCTGTCGCGCTCGACCCAATCGAGATACCAGCGGAACGCGCGCTCGGTCGCGGGGCTGTCGAGGCACCCCGAGGCCCGGCGGCCGTCGGCGCAGAGCACGTCTCCCCCTCCCGACCAGATCCAGGGGATCCAGAGGAAGGGCCGCCGGTCGAAGAGCGCGCCCCACTGATCGACCTGGCCGTCACCATCGGTGTCGCGGGTGAGCGCCTTTGCCGTCCGGTCGAAATCGTCCCAGGTCCAGTCGGCGGAAGGATAAGGAAGGTGAGCCGCATCGAAGAGGCGCCGGTTGTAGACCACCACGATCGGCGTGTACCCCTTGGGAAAGGCGAGCAACTGCCCGTCGACCGTGAAAATCGCACGGACGCGGGGATCGAAGGCGGCGGTATCGAGCCCGACCCGGGCGGCCAGCGGTCCGAGATCGAGCAGGAGATTGCGCGAGGCGAAGGCGGGGATGTCGATGTCGTCCAGCAGCGCGACATCGGGCGGCACCCCCGCCGCGATCGACGTCAGTATCCGCTCCCGATATTCGGCCTGATCCGGCACCGCCTCCAGCCGGACGGTGACCCCGTGGAGGCGTTCGCCGAAACGGGCGAGCGTTTGTCGATCGATCCCCTGCTCGATCGCATCGGCCCAGCTCGCGACACCGAGGCTCGCCACCGGACCGGTCTCCGGCCGGCCGCAGCCGACGAGGGCCAGGAGGGCGACGACGCTACAGCCGGCGGCCGGTCGCATCGAACCAATGGAGGTGAGCCGGGTCGACCCCGAGCCCGAAGCGTTCCCCGCGGGCGTGGTCGCCGAGACCGGGCACCCGCGCGACGACGACCGGACCATCAACGAGACGCAGGTGGACCAGCGTCTCGCTGCCGAGCCGCTCGACCGCCGTCACCTCGCCGTTGCCGAGCCCGGTATCGACCGGCAGGAGAACCAGATGTTCGGGACGGAATCCGGCGAGCACACCCCCTTCGGGGGGATCGGGCAGGCGGAGCCCATTCCGGACCAGGTTCATCCCCGGTGAACCGACGAAGCGGGCGACGAACGCATTCGCCGGACGGCCGTAGACCTCGCTCGGTGTCCCGAGCTGCTGCACCCGCCCGCCCTCGAGCACGGCCAGCCGCTGTCCCAGCGTCAGCGCCTCGACCTGGTCGTGGGTGACGTAGAGCATCGTGGCGCCGAGAGCGGCGTGCAACGCGAGGAGATCGGCCCGGAGCTGCACCCGGAGCGTCGCGTCGAGATTCGAGAGCGGTTCATCGAAGAGGAAGACCGACGGCTCCCGGACCAGCGCCCGGCCGAGCGCGACTCGCTGACGCTGGCCGCCGGAGAGGGCGGCGGGAAGTCGATCGAGCAGTTCCCCCAGTTCGAGGCGGCGGGCGACGGCGGCGATCCGTTCCGCGCGCGACGAAGGTTTCACTTTCCGCATCCGGAGGGGGAACTCGAGGTTCTCGCGCACGGTCAGGTGGGGATAGAGCGCGTAACTCTGGAAGACCATCGCGACATCGCGTTCGGCGGGGGGAACGTCGTGCATCGGCCGATCATCGATGAAGATCTCCCCCGAACTCGGCGTCTCCAGCCCCGCAATGCAGCGGAGGATGGTGCTCTTGCCGCAACCGGAGGGACCGAGCAGGGCGACGCACTCCCCCGCACCGATTTCGAGGGTGACCTCATCGAGGGCGCGGGTGGGGGGCTGGTACGACTTGCTGAGCCGACGGAGGGAGACCGACGCCATCAGGCCTCAGGGCGCCGCGGTGGCAACGTGCATGACCGTCCATCCGGCGGCACCGCGCCGCAGGAGGAGCTGTTGCAGGCGGGCGGGATCTTCTCCTCCGCCGGCACCGCGATGGTGCAGACGGATCGTCGCCCAGACGCCGGCGAGATCGCGCTGGAGCTGAATGTCGGCGCGGACCAGCACCAGCGAGTCGCGGTCGAACGCGGTGTCGCGCGCCGCCGGATGTTCCCCGCGCGCCAGCCCGTCATAGTACCCGGCGACGGCGGTCTGCACCGCCGCCTGTTCGCGGGGGCCCCCGGCGGGGGGCCGCTGCTCGAAGCGGCAGGCGGCCGCGAGCAGGAGGGTTCCGGCGGCGAGGAGGCGGAGATCGAAGGTCACGAGGCCCGGGGAAGGAGGGAATCCGTTTCATTATATAGTACGACACCCCCCGTCCGGCGGCCAGCCATTTGCCGCCCAAGGAGAACACCATGCCCATTGACACCTATCGCCCGTGGATTGCCGGCGCCGAGCGCGCCCGCCCGGGGCGCCACAGTGACGAGATACTGAACCCGTTCGATGATTCCGTCGTGGCCCGGGCGGAGCTGGCCGATGCGGCCGACCTCGAGACGGCGCTGGTCGCGGCGGTCCGCGGCTCCGATCTTCTGCGCGCCCTCTCCCGCCACGCCCGCCGCGACATCCTGGAGCGAACCGCCCAGGCGCTGACGCGCGAGCGCGACAGGTTTGCCGCGCTCATCGTGCGGGAGGGGGGCAAGCCGCTCTCCCAGGCGCTCGGTGAGGTGGACCGGGCGGCGATCACTTTCTCCCTGGCGGGAGATGAGGTCCGCCGCTGGGGTGGCGAGGTTCTGCCGCTCGACATCGATCCCCGCGCCGAGGCGATGACCACCGTTGTCTCCCGATTCCCGGCGGGACCGGTGGCGGCCATCTCCCCCTTCAACTTCCCGCTCAACCTGGTGGCCCACAAACTCGCGCCGGCGATCGCGATCGGGACCAGCGTCATCTTGAAGCCACCGCCGCAGGATCCGGGCGCATCGTTCCTGCTGGCGCAGATCCTCCTGCAGGCGGGGCTTCCGCCTGAAGGACTCTCGGTGCTCCACCTCCCGATCTCCCTGGCCGAACAGATGGCGACCGATCCGCGGATGAAGGTGCTGTCATTCACCGGGAGCGCCGCGGTCGGATGGCATCTCAAGGGGCTCACTCCGAAGAAGCGGGTCCTCCTCGAGCTCGGCGGGAATGCGGCCGCGGTGGTCCACGAGGACGCGGGCGACCTCGCCGCCGTGGCGGCGCGGATCGCAGTGGGCGCCTTCGCCTACGCGGGACAGGTCTGCATCAAGGTCCAGCGGATACTGGTCCATCGCCCGATCCTCGAGGCCTTCACGGAACAGCTCCTCTCGGCCACACGCGCGCTGGTCGTGGGTGATCCCGCAGACCAGAAGACCGTGGTCGGACCGATGATCGACGCGAAGAACGTCGACCGGGTGACGCAATGGATCGATGAGGCGATCAAGGCCGGCGCCTCGGCGCTGGTCCGCGGGGCCCGGAAGGGCAACATCCTCGCGCCGACGATCCTCACCGGCGTGCCCCACGACACCAAGGCGTGGGCCGAGGAGATCTTCGGCCCGGTGCTGGTGCTGGAAGGGTACGACACCTTCGACCAGGCGCTCGACCTGGTAAATGCGTCGCGCTACGGACTCCAAGCGGGAGTCTTTACCCACGACCTCAAACGGATCTGGCGCGCGTTCGAGCGGCTGGAGGTCGGCGGTGTCATCGCGAACGACTACCCGACCTTCCGGGTCGACAATTACCCCTATGGCGGGGTCAAGGACAGCGGTTTCGGGCGGGAGGGCGTGCGCTACGCGATGGAGGAGATGAGCGAGCCGAAGATGTTAATACTGAAGTGAAACGGTGAACAGTGAACGGTAAACAGTAAACGGGGGTTACCTGCAGCGGGACCCCCCGTTCACCCTTCACTGTTCACCGTTTACCGCCTACCTCAGTTTCGCCAGCTCCGCAAGCAACTCGGCGTTCTCCCGTCGATTGCCCGTCGACTGCTCCATGAAGCTCCAGCGGACCACCCCGGCCGAGTCGATCAGCACGTACGCCCGGGCGGAGAAGAACTTGTCTTCGATCAGCGTCCCGTAGGCTCGGCTCACATCCCGCTTGAAGTCGCTCAGCA
>JBIOIC010000067.1:0-10159 GCA_044449625.1 Gemmatimonadales bacterium
AGCAGGCCGATGAAGGGGATCAGGAAGAGTCCGAAGAACACCACCCGCCCCACCGCTTCCCAGTGGCCCCAGAGCCGGGCGAAGACGAATCCCGTCTCCTCCGGCATGTTGCCGTACCAGATCACCAGGAACTGGGCCCACATCAGGTAGGTCCAGAAGACCGAGAAGCCGAAGATCAGCTTCCCCAGGTCGTGGCGCTGCTTGTCGCTGATCAGGTCGCTGATGCCGAGCTGGCGGGCGCCGTACATCATCAGCAGCGCGAGCGCGGCCTGGGCGCCGAGGAAGGCCCCCATGAAGAAGTACCCGCCGAACAAGTTGGAGAACCAGTGCGGCTGCAACCCCATGATGGTGTCGAAGGCGAGGATGGTCATCGCGAAGGCGTAGACCCAGACGTAGAGCGGGGCCAGCCGCGCCGCGCGGTCGTCCATCTTCGCCTCGTCGTACCCGATGGTCCAGCGTTCGTACAGCGCCTTCCGCCAGCCGGTCACGATGCCCTTGGTGGCGACCAAGTCGGGCAGGAGGTTGTTCCGCACGAACCGGAGCCCGATGGCGTACAGGATTCCGAGGGCGAGGAAGAGCCGCCAGAACATCCACGTCTTGGAGAGCCAGAGCTGCTTGCCGTGGGAGAGCGTAGGCAACTGGTCCTGCATCCGGCCGAAGATGTGCGGATAGCCGAAGGCGAAGATGACCAGGAAGCCGAGGAACGACACCGGGAGGAAGGCGGCGCAGGCCTCGGCGAAGCGGATGATGACACCGTCCCACTTGGCGTGGGCCGTCTTGTAGACGGCCGAGACCACGACACCGCCAGCGCCGATGCTGGTAAAGAAGATCCAGTTGACGTGGAAGAGCTGCCAGGCCCGGTCGGCGTTGGGCCCGGTGGCGTTCATCGCGAAGAGCGCGAGCCCGGCCACCGTCAGGATGCCGCCGAGGCCGAGGAAGAGCGCGTACGGGGCGGCCACCGAACGGGTGACGAGGCGGTCGCGGAGTGCGGCGTCGGCCATCAGTGGTTCCCCCCCGCCGTGGCGGAGTCGGGCGCGGCGGCCTGCAGCTGGCGCACGTAGTTGACCACCGCCCAGCGATCGGCGGGGCGGATCTTGTCACCGTAGCGCGGCATCACGCCGCGGCCGTAGCGGATCATGCTGTAGAGGTACCCGTCCTTGTACTGCTTCGCCCGATCGGTGAGGAGCGAGGGGGCGCCGAGCTTCGGGCCCACCGTGGCCTCGGCCGAGTTGCCGGCCGGTCCGTGGCAGACCGCGCAGAAGGTGTGGAACACCGTGTCGCCGCGGGCGAGCGTCGCGACCTGGTCGGACGGGTTCGGGAGCCGGTTGGCCGTCACGGTATCGAAGGCGTACTGCAGCAGCATCGGATTCCCGGTGCCCCAGTCGCGCTCGCCGCCGGTGATCGGCACCGTGCCATCGACGGTGTAGCGGGGGACGTCGGCATACTGATAGGGGTGTACGCTCCGCTGGACGATCATATGATCGAACCAGGGCACCGCGTGCATCAGGTCATCGGGCCCCGGGAGCGTGTTGTAGTACCAGTTGCACCCCGTCGTGAGGACGAGGGCCAGGGTGGCGAGGGCGGGGAGCTTACGCGGCACGGCGCACCTCCACCGATCCGGCCCCGGTGAGGAGCTTCTCGACTGCGGGCTGCTGCTCGGGGCGGCAGGCCACGAAGACGCCGATCTTGTCGTCGGTAAACGCTTCGTCGTAGGCGATCCCCGTGGTGGGGTGCATCAGGGAGAGCCCGGCCACCGCCGCGACGGTGACGAGTGAGCCGAAGAGCACCGTCAACTCGAACATGATGACCACGTAGGGCGGCACCGTCGCGATCGGCTTTCCGCCGACCAGGAGCGGCCAGTCGAGCGACATCCAGAACGTCATGGCGAGGCCGGCGGCGCAGCCGGTGACCCCGCCGATCAGAGTGAAGAGCCGGACCGGGCTCACCTTGTGCTCCAGCGCCGCTTCGAGCTCGTGCTGGGCGCAGGCCGAATAGACGGTGAGGTCGCGATGCCCCTGCGCGCGCAGCGCGCGGATCGCATCCGCCGCCGCGTCGATCTGCGTGAAGGAGCCGAGGACCCCGGGAACGACCTTGGTCATCCGTGGGCTCCTTTCCGGCGCGGCATCGGGATCATTTCCTTGACCTCCTGGATCGCCACGATCGGGAAGTTCTTGAAGAAGAGCAGGAAGTACATGCTGAACCACCCGAAGGAGCCGATCAGGATGCCCCAGTCGGCCCAGGTCGGGTTCAGGATGCCCCAGGCCCAGGGATTGAAGTCGTTGGAGAGCGACGAGGCGATGATGACCCAGCGTTCGAACCACATCCCGACATTGATGAAGATCGAAATGACGAACAGCGCCGTCAGATTGGTCCGGATCTTCTTGAACCAGAGCAGCTGGGACATCAGGGCGTTGCAGCTGATCATCGTCCAGCCGCCCCACCACTGGGGACCGAAGGCGCGACGGAAGAAGGTGGTCTGCTCGAAGGTGTTGCCGCTGTACCAGGAGATGAAGTACTCCATCCCGTAGGAATAGAACAGGATGGTCCCGGTCAGCAGCGTCAGCTTGGCGAGGTTGTCGAAGTGGTAGTCGGTGATCATATGCTCAAGCTTGAGCACCTTGCGGAGCGGGATCACCAGGGTGAACACCATCCCGATGCCGGAATAGATGGCGCCCGCCACGAAGTACGGCGCGAAGATGGTCCCGTGCCAGCCGGGGACCAGCCCCATCGCGAAGTCCCAGGAGACGGTGGAGTGCACCGAAAGCACCAGCGGTGTCGCCAGCGCGGCCAGGTAGAGGTACGCCCGGGAATAGTGCCGCCACTGCTGGTCGGTCCCCTTCCACCCGAACGCCATCATCCCGTAGATCTTCTTCCGCCATCCGGTGACCTTGTCGCGCACCGCCGCTACGTCGGGAATGAGCCCGAGGACGAGGAAGGTGGTGGAGACGGTGAGGTAGGTCGAGATCGCGAAGACGTCCCAGATCAGCGGCGACTTGAAGTTGGGCCAGAGGTAGCGCTGGTTCGGATACGGGATCAGCCAGTAGAAGACCCACTGCCGTCCGATGTGGATGATCGGGAAGAGCCCCGCCGTCATGACCGCGAAGACGGTCATCGCCTCGGTGGACCGGTAGACCGCGGTGCGCCAGGGCGAACGGAAGAGATAGAGGATCGCGGAGATCAGCGTCCCGGCGTGGCCGATGCCGATCCAGAAGACGAAGGTGGTGATGTAGACCGACCACATGACCGGCGGGTTGTAGCCGGCGTGGCCCAGTCCGTCCTTGAGCAGCACGACGAAAGTGCAGAGCCCGATCGTCAGCGCGAAGAGCGCGCCGCCGAGGAGGTAGTAGTACCCCCGGCCCGGCGCCTGCAGCGTCGCCAGGACGTCGCGGGTGACCTCGGCGTGGGTCTGGGTGCGGGGCGGCTCGTACGCGGTCGTCGCCATGCTCAGGCCTCCACCGGCCGGGTGACCTTCGCCAGGTAGGTGATCGCGGACTGCACATTCAACTCGTCGAAGATGTGATAGCCGCGCGAGCTCGTCTGCGCCGCCTGGACCACCTTGCTTCCCGCGTCCTTGACGTTCCCGAAGACGATCGCGCCGGAGGGGCAGGCCTGCTGGCAGGCGGTCACGACCTCACCGTCCCGCAGTGACCGGTCTTCCAGCCGCGCCTGGTGCTGCGCGCCGCGGATCCGCTGGACGCAGAAGGTGCACTTCTCCATCACGCCGCGGGCCCGCACGGTCACGTCCGGATTCAGCTGCAGCTGCATCGGATCGGGGAAAGCCCGCTTGCCGTAAGCGTACCAGTTGAAGTAGCGGACCTTGAAGGGGCAGTTGTTGGAGCAGTACCTGGTGCCGACGCAGCGGTTGTACACCTGGCCGTTCAGCCCGTCCACGGTGTGATACGAGGCATACACTGGACAGACCGGCTCGCATGGCGCGTTGTCGCACTGCTGACAGAGCATCGGGACGAAGCGGGTCTCCAGCGGCTCCCCGTCGCTCCCGCCCTCGTAGTACCGCTCAATCCGCATCCAGGTCATCTCGCGACCGCGGAGCACGTCGTCCTCGCCCACGGTCGGGATGTTGTTCTCGGCGTAGCACGCCGTGACACAGGCGGAGCACCCGGTGCACTTCGCCAGGTCGATGACCATCCCCCACTTCGGATGCTCCTCGGCGTAGCCCCCGTGCTTCTGCTTTTCCGTCACGCTCCGCTGGAATCCCGCGATCGCGGCGACCTCGTTCTCCGGATTGCCTTCGTGCTCCGGATGGCCCGCCACCGCGTAGGACTCCTGCAGCGTGAGGCCTTTCTGGGCCGCCGCGAGCGGCATCGCGTCGGCGATCCCGCGGCCGAGCTGCCGGTTGCTCCCCTCCGTCTTGGCCACCTGCTTGTAGTGACCGGTCTTCGTGGCGCTGACCCGGGTGGAGACATAGGGGAGGTAGCCGTTGCCGTCCTTCGAGTCGATCAGATCGAGCGCGTTCACACCGCGCCCCTTGGCGTAGCGGCCGTACTCGGTGTGACCCCAGCCGAGCGGCACCGACAGCGCGCCGGGAATGACGCCGGGATAGACATAAACCGGTGCTTCGATCGAGCCGTGGGGCGAAGTGAGACGGAGGATCTCCCCCTCCCGCACGTCGAGCGCCGCGGCGGTGTCGGGATGCACCTCGACCCAGCTGCCCCAGGTGATCTTGGTGACCGGATCGCTCATCTCCAGCAGCCAGGGGCGGTTAGCGCCGCGGCCATCGAAGAGCATCGATCCCGGAACCGGAAGGAAGACGTAGGCGCCGTCGCCATCAAGCGTGGCGCCCTTGGCGGAGATCTGCCGGGCCCCCGGGGCTAGGCGCACCGTCGCCTGCGGCGTCCGGGTGTCAAAGAGCCCGCCGTGTTGGAGCGAGTCGCGCCAGAAGCCATCGGCGTCCCCCTGACCCCGCTTCTTCCCCGTCTGCGCCCAGGCCTGCTGCAAATAGGCCTTGAAATCGGGAGCGGAGAACCGGGCGAGCTGGCCACCGAGCTTCTTCGACACCTGGAGCAGCACGTCGCCGGTGTGGCGGCCGGGTCGGACCGCTTCCATCACCGGCTGCATCAGCCCGGTGACGCCGTTGCGCGGACGCAGATCGTCCCACCGCTCCAGCGAATGGAGGTTCGGAAGGATCAGGTCGCAGGCGGCGGCGGTCTCGTCGAGCCAGAGCGCGGTCGAGACCTTGAAGGGCACCTTCTGGAACCGGGCGGTGAAGCCACCCGTGCCGGGGAGCGCATAGAGCGGGTTGGACTCGTGCACCAGCACGACAGCCACCTGGCCTTTGTCCATCCGGTCGAAGAGCGATTCGACGGCGCCGTAGCCATCGCCGTGTTGCGGATCGGCGCCGAAGAGCACCGTCTGGCCGATGTTGCCAGCCACGTAGTTGAGGATGTTGACCGCGGCGCAGAGCTCGAGCGCCTCGCGGTGCTGGTTCCCGACGCCGCCCGCCACCGCGAGCGACGGCTTGCCGGAGGCGAACTCGCGCGCCAGGCGCTGGATGATCCCGGCCGGGAGGCCGGAGGCCTGGCTCGCCTTGTCGGTCGTGTAGTCGCTGAGCACGGAGCGGAGGGCGTTGGCGTCGGCCGGGGCGCCGCTCCGCTCACTCAGGATCACGTTCGCCATCGCCAGGGCGACCACCGCCTCCGACCCCGGCGTCACCGGCTGCCACTCATCGGCGTTCATTCCGGTGAGCGACATCCGCGGCGCCAGGTAGACGTGCTTGGCCGGAGTGCCGCCCTTGAAGCCGTGCGCCTCGGCGTAGCCCCGCTGCTGCTCGACCGGCGCCATCCAGGTCTCAAGGAAATCGGCGCCGAAGGAGAGGATGTACTTCGCCTTGGCAAAGTCGTGGGTCGGGAGCTGGTCGAGCCCGAAGACCTTCTCATTGGCGAGCCGGAGCGGCTCGTGATCGAACGGCTCGTAGTGGACCAGCGTCCCGCCGAGAGTGCGGGTCCAGTCGGCCAGGAGATCATCGAAGGTGCCGCGCCCGGCACCGGAGAGCACCGCGAGCTTCCCCTGGGCCGCACCGACCTTCGAGGCGAGCAGGGCGACCGCATCGTCCCAGCTGAGGCTCTTCCAGCCGTTGCCGTCCCGCTGCATGGGGCCGGACAGGCGGTCGGGATTGTAGAGCCCTTGCAGCGCCGACTGGCCGCGGGAACAGAGGGTGCCGGCGTTGATCGGGTGCGCCGGATTCCCCTCCAGCTTGATCGCCCGGCCTTCCCGGGTCTTCACATGCAGCCCGCACCCCGCCGCGCACTCGGTGCAGGTGCTGGCGTAATAGGTCGGGATCCCGGGGATCTGGTCCTCGGACTGGACCAGATACGGCACCAGCTTCTCGACCTTGTCGGTCGAGCAGCCGGAGAGGGCGACCGCCCCGGCGCCGGTGATCCCGACGACGGTGAGGAACTTGCGGCGGTCGATCGTATTGGGTGTTTCGTCAGACATCGGTGCTCCCGAAGGAGAACGTCGTGAGTCGTGGGTCATGGGTCGTGGGTCCCACCCAGCCGGGTCATCGGCACCCCGCGTTCATCGGGCGCCCTCGACCCAAGACTCACGACCCACGACTCAATAGTGACACGCCGTGCAGTCGCGCGTGACGTTGCGCTCAAGGTGGCAGGTGATGCACCACCCCATGTTATGGACGTTGTTGACCGCGAAGACCCGCGGCATCCGCGACACGTTGCCGTGGCAGGTGGCGCACGCCACCGGGCCCAGGGCCTTGATGTGCTGCTGGTGCGGGAAGTGCACGTGATTGGCGACGCGGTGCACCCGCACCCATTCGATCGGCTGCTTGGCGAACCACGCCTTCCGGAGCTTCCCGATCTCCACCTTGTTGCCGCTGTCGCTGCCGCTGATCACCAGGTGGCACCCCATGCAGGTCTGCATGCTCGGTATCCCCGGTTCAGTCGAGATCGAAACGGTGTAGTGACAGTATTGGCAGGGGATCTTGAACTGGCCGGCGTGAAGATCGTGGCGGAAGAAGACGGGTTGGCGGGGGCCTTTGAGATGGGAGGAGTCGGCGGCGCTGAGTTCGGCCGCGCTGGCGGCGCTCGTCGGTTGCTGCGCCGCGCCGGGATGCGCCCAGAGCAGGAGACCCGCCGCCACCAGCGTCACCATATGGCCCTGCATCAGGACGCGCTTACGCATCTCGGTCACCATCACTCGTGAGTCAGACCGCGCGACCGCCGAACGCGTGTGAGAGCCGCCGGCGAAGACTTGTGAAATTATTCACGAAATTAAAAGAGAGGGCAGGTCGCACCCCGTCCACGCGGACCAAGTATAAGCGCCGCGATGCGCGGGACAACCCCGCTGGTGCACGTTTTCCGATCTCCGCACTCGGCATTCGCCGGGCTTGCATTCCACTGCGATCCGCATTCATCGGAACGACAAAGCCCGGAGGCGCTGCGGCTTGAATCTCCGCGGACACCCTCCGGGCTTCGCACTCAGTGCTTCGAGTGAACCGCGCCTTATCCGGCCGCCTTCCGCCGCGCCGCTGGAGTCGCGGCCGCCGCTTCCGCCTGCAGCCAGGCGACCTTGCGACGGGCGAAGCCGAGGAAGGCCTCGGTGACCTTCCGGTCGGTGAACTCGATCCAGCACCAGCGCACCGGCCCGGTCTTCTGACCGTAGCGAATGGCGCTCACGATCGGCGCGGCGAGCTTGGCGAGCGCCAGGGCCTGGCGTTCCTCGTCATCGCTCACGGTGAAGGTGGCACTCACGCCATCGCGCATCAGGTGCAGCCAGCACACTCGGCGGCTCCCGAACCCGTACTCCCAGGTCCAGCGCCAGGTGGCGCCCATGAACCGGACGTGTTCGACCACGTCGGGAAGCTTCTGCAACCCCTCACGCAACTGACGGAACCGCGGCGCCGAGAGCGGGGGCAGATCCCGATACGGGGCGCTCGGACGTGGTTCCTGACGGGCGTCGGGGTACAGGTTCGTCGCCCAATAGGCGGCGGATCGGCCCACGGCGTCTCCTGCGACAGAGATATGTACGTTGGGAAACCGCCCCTAAGATAATATGGGACTTGTGGTTATGGTAGGGGGCCCTAGGCGTCTGTTCCGCGGAGGACAGGAGCCCTCCTGGGGGCTAGCTGGTGCCGGGGGGCTCGTCTCCAAGGGTGGCATCGGGGATGGAGCCGAGGGGTATCCCTTTCCGCTCGAAGAAACGGACCACTTCGATCCCCATCGCCCGGACCAGGGCCGCTTCCCGGTGATCCAGGTCCGATCGAAAGAGGATCTCGCGGAAGGAACGCATGACGGTCCCGGGCTGGCGGGTCTTGAAGAACTCGATGGCCCAGAGGGCCCGCTCCCAATCGCCGAACATCCGCTCCAGCAGCTCGGCGGGGGCCGCGTCGGCGGTCCGCCGAGGGGCCTTCACAGGCAACCCTTCCCCACCCCGCGCGATCATCGTCTCATAGGCCAGGACCGCCACCGCCTGGGCCAGGTTCAGGGAGCTGTGGCCGGGATTGGTGGGAATCGTCGCGAGCGCCTGGCACCGGTCGAGCTCCTCATTGGTGAGCCCGTTGGTCTCGCGCCCGGCGACGAAGGCCACCCGCCCCACCGTCGCACGTGCCACCAATTCCGCCGCCGCCTGCCGCGGCCGCAGCAGGGTGCGCTTGTGGGTGCGGCCCCGGGCGGTGAGGGCGACGGCCCAGGCGCAATCGGCGAGCGCGGCGTCGAGCGAGTCGTAGTGGCCGATCGCCTCGATGACGTCGGCGGTGTTGTGGGCGATCCCTTCGATCCGGTAGGCGTCGAAGACCCGCGGACGCACCAGGCGCACCTGGGCCAGCTCGAAGTTCTTCGCGATCCGCACCACGCTCGCGATGTTGACCAGATCCTGCGGCTCGACCAGGACGACGATCGGCGCGGGAGCGCTGGGCGCACCCGCGTCGGCGGACTCGGAACTCGGCGGCATATCCGGCATGGGAGAAAGTTAGCGCCATCCAAAGGAACGGGGCGGATCACCGGACCCGGCGACCCGCCCCGCTCTCAGCTCTCAGCCCTCGGCTCTACATATCCTTCATATTCTCCAGGAACCCCGTGTCGTGTTTCTTGGCCTTGAGCGCCGCGGCGAAGGACGATTTGTCGATCGACTTCATGTAAGCCTCCTGCGGTTCGACCTGCTTATGGTCGACCAGGTCCATCAGGGCATCATTCATCGTGACCATGCCGAGCTTCTTGTTGGTCTGCATGATCGAGGGGATCTGGAAGGTCTTCCCCTCGCGGATGAGGTTCGAGATGGCCGCGTTGGTGATGAGCACTTCGCGCGCGGCGACCCGGCCGCCGCCGATCTTCTTGCAGAGAGTCTGGGCGATGACGCCCTTCAGCGATTCCGAGAGCATCACCCGGATTTGCGCCTGCCGGTCGGCGGAGAACTGATCGATGATCCGGTCGATGGTCGAAGCCGCGGTGGTGGTGTGCAACGTCCCGAAGACGAGGTGGCCGGTCTCCGCCGTCTCGATGGCGATGGCCACGGTCTCCAGGTCCCGCATTTCGCCGACCAGCACGATGTCCGGATCTTCGCGCAGCGCCGCCCGAAGGGCGTTCTTGAAGCCCATCGTGTGGAGCCCCACCTCGCGCTGGGTCACCACGCACTTCTGGCTCTTGTGCACGAACTCGATCGGATCCTCGATCGTGATGATGTGATCCGAGCGGCTCCGGTTGACCAGGTCGACGATCGAGGCGAGGGTCGTCGACTTGCCGGACCCGGTCGGTCCGGTCACCACCACCAGCCCCTTGGTGAGGTAGGCGAGATTCTGGATCTCCTTGCCCAACCCCAGCTGATCAGCGGTGAGCACGGTGGTCGGGATGACCCGGAACACGGCGAACGGTCCCAGCCGATCGCGACCGGCGTTGCAACGGAACCGCGCGAGATCGGCGATCTCGTAGGCCCAGTCGGTGTCGTTGCGCTCCTTGTACTCCGGCAGCGCCTTCGGCGTCATCACGCTCCGGATCATCACCTCGATCTCGGCCTCGGAAAGCGCCGGATTGTTGGTCCGATGCATCTCGCCGTGGGTCCGCAGGACCGGCGGCTCACCGGTGCGCAGGTGGAGGTCGGACGAATTGCTCGCCACCAGCTCGCGGAAGAGCTTCTCCATCCGCAGCCGCGGGCCTTCCAGATCCTCGGCGACGACCTTGAACATCTGCGAGGG
>JBIOIC010000068.1:0-10078 GCA_044449625.1 Gemmatimonadales bacterium
CCATCGGCGTCCGCACGAACTTCTCCCCCCAATGATCGAGCCACCCCGGATAGAACTCCGCCACGAAATACGGTCCCCGCCCCCGATGCGCCCGATTCACCCGCGCAACGAGCGTGTCGTAGTTGGTTTCGCCGTTGGCGGCCGGAAGGAGTCCCGGGATCGCCCCCTTGCCGAAGAGCCAGTCACCATCGGCGGTAAAGAGCGGGACGTCGAACCCCGCCTCTACGAACATCTTCTTCGTCGTGGCCAAGTACGCGGCATCGGCCCCGTACGACCCGTACTCGTTCTCCACCTGCGCCATCAGCACCGGGCCGCCGTGGGTCACGAGGTACGGCCGCACCACCTTCGCCAGCGCCTGCACGTACCGCTTCTCCGCCGCCAGGAACCGCGGATCTCGGCTCCGCACCACGAGGGTCGAATCCCGTCCCAGGTACGACGGATAGCCGCCGAACTCCCACTCGGCGCAGGCGTAGGGGCCGGGCCGGAGGACCACCCAGAGCCCCTCCTCCTGCGCCAGCTTGAGGAAGGCACCGAGACCGTGCTCGCCGGTGCTGAAATCGAAATGTCCCGGCTTCGTCTCGTGGAAGTTCCAGAAGACGTAGGTGGCGATGGTATTCAAGCCCATCGCCTTCGCCATCCGGAGCCGGGCTTGCCAATAGGCACGCGGGATCCGGGCGTAGTGCATCTCGCCGGAGAGGATCTGGAAGTTCTTTCCATCCAGGAGGAACTTCCCTTTGGCAATCGAGAACTTGTGTCGCGCAACGCGTGCTGCGTGACGAAGCCTGTCCTGAGCGAAGCGAAGGATGTTGCGTGACGGAGCCTGTCCTGAGCGAAGCGAAGGATGATGCGTGACGGAGCCTGTCCTGAGCGAAGCGAAGGATGACGGGTGACGGAGCCTGTCCTGAGCGAAGCGAAGGATGACGGGTGATGCGGACTGCGTGCTGCGTGCTGCGGCACCTTGCCGATAGCTGATAGCCGATAGCTGATAGCTACCCGCCAACACCACCAATACGAGCGCCGGCAACCTCATCGATCCCTCCGGACCGCGCGCCGCGCCGAGTGGAGAAAGAGTCCGCCCACCACCACCATCACCGTTCCCCACACCGTCACGATCGGTATCCCCGTCGGGCGGAGGGCTGGATCGGCACCGTGCGCCAGGCCGTAGCCGGCCAGGAGCGCGCCGAGCAGCGTGAGGAGTCCACCGACGGGAAGACGAAGATCGAGCATGGCGATCACCAGAAAATAAGGTTGAGGGCAATGGTGGCGCCGAGCGCGAGCACCGCCAATGTGGCCGGCCGCTTGTGCCAGGCGACATCACCGTCGCGCGGGATCGGTGTCACGGAATAGACCAGTCCGGTGAGATCTGCATCCGGGCGCGGTCGCGTCAAGAGACTCACACCGATCGTCACCAGGAAGCAGGTGCTCCACGCAACGATCGCGGTCCAGAAGGTCTGCGCCATGTCGCTCGGATACAAGGTAAGGACGCCGAGGTATCCGCCCTTCACACCGACCACGGCCCCGACCGGGAGGGTCAGGCCGTGGTGGATCGCCGCACCGAGCATGCCCGCCACCAACCCGGCGAAGGCCCCGTGCCCCGTCGCCCGTTTCCAGAACATCCCGAGCACGAAGGTGGCAAAGAGCGGCGCGTTCACGAAAGCGAAGACCAGTTGTAGCACATCCATGATATTGTTGAACGACGCCGCCACGTAGGCCGCCACCGCCGAGATCGCGACGCCGAGCACCGTCGTCCAGCGTCCCACCCGGAGATAGTGCGCGTCCGGTGCATTGGGGCGCACATAACTCTGATAAATATCGTAGGTGACGACGGTATTGAACGCCGTCACGTTCCCCGCCATCCCGCTCATGAACGACGCGAGCAGCGCCGTGAGCCCGAGGCCGAGGAGGCCGGTCGGCAGGAGCTTGATCAGGAGCATCGGGGTCGCGAGGTCGAAGTCGAGTACCGGATGGCCGGCGGTATCGAGCAGCGGGAGCCCGTTCGTCGCGAGCTTCATCGGGATGAGCCCGTGGCCATCTGCTCCGGTCGCCGCCAGCGCGATCATCCCCGGAATGATCACCAGAAAGGGGAACAGCATCTTGGGGAAGGCCGCGAGCAGCGGAGTCCGCCGCGCCGCTGTCATCGACTCCGCCGCCATCGCGCGCTGCACCACCAGGAAGTCGGTGCACCAGTACCCGAACGAGAGCACGAAACCGAGCCCCATCACCAGTCCGAACCATTCGACCCCGATCGGATTCGCGGCGGCGCTCCCCATATGCGCCCAGCTTCGGACGTAGACATCGGGCGCCATTCCCTGGGCTTTCGCGACGACCGACAACTTGGCCGTGAGCCCGGCCCACCCGCCGACGCTCCGGAGCCCGATCCAGACCAGCGGCGCAAAGCCGAAGACGATCAGGAAGAACTGCACCACTTCGTTGTAGATGGCGCTGGTGAGCCCGCCGAGGAAGGTGTACGCCAGCACGATCCCCGCCGCCGCCAGCATCGATCCGTCGAGATTCCACCCCAGCAGGAGGTGGAACAACTTCCCCATCGCGTACATCGAGATCCCCGACGAGAACACGGTCATCACGGCGAATGAGATTGCGTTCACCGCCCGGGTCTTCTCGTCAAATCGGAGCCGCAGATACTCCGGCACCGAACGGGCCCGCGACCCATAGTAGAATGGCATCATGAAGAGCCCGACGAATAGCATCGCCGGGATGGCGCCGATCCAGTAGAAGTGGCTGGTCGCAATCCCGTACTTCGCTCCCGATGCCCCCATCCCGATCACTTCCTGGGCGCCGAGATTGGCGGAGATGAAGGCGAGTGCGGTCACCCAGGCGGGGATCGACCGGCCGGAGAGGAGAAAGTCGCCGCTGTTCTTCACCGAACGGCGCAGCGCCACGCCAATCCCCAGCACGAAGGCGAAATACGCCACCATGACGGCGTAGTCGATCCAATGGAGGGAAGCCATCAGGATTCCAAGGCGTGGGGGAATGGGGTCGCGCGGTACGGCGTCGGGCTGTAGTATGCAACGCCCCGCCGCTCAGCGCGAGCCATCGCGCGCCACCCGGGGGCGCCACTCTCCCAAACGGACCCGATGCCCCGACTGACTGTCGTCACCACCTGGCTCGAGCTCGTCTCCCCCGCCGATTTCAAGGCCCCCGGCGCTCTGCCGCCTACCCTGACGGTGGCGGCGGTCTCGGTCCCCTCTCCGGAGCTCAACCGCTTCTTCTATACGGCGGTGGGTGGCGACTGGTCCTGGACTGACCGGCTCCCCTGGACCTACGACGACTGGATGATGTGGCTCACTCAGCCCGGTGTGCGCACCCTCGTCATCTCGGTGGACGGCGCCCCGGTCGGGTATGCCGAATTGGAACGTACTCCCGAAGGCGATACCGAGATCGCCTACTTCGGTCTCCTCCCGCAGTGGACCGGCCGTGGCCTCGGCAGTTCGGCCTTGGCACTCGTCGTCCGCGACGCGTGGGAGGGGGGCGCCACCCGGATCTGGCTCCACACCTGCACCCGCGACCACCCCAATGCCCTCGAGAACTACCGCGCCCGTGGATTCCGGGTGGTCCGGACGGCCGAAGCGGAGAAGGAGGTCCCGGCCACGACGCCCGGCCCCTGGCCGGGAGCGAGATAGCTCCCCTTTCCTCCGTTGTTATGTTCCACCAGATGCTTCTTCGACGACCCCTGCCGCTTCTGTCGATCATCCTCACGCTCACGGCGACATCGGTCGTCGCGCAGACTCCTCGCGTGCTCCCTTCCACTACGCCCGCCTGGTATCAGGGAATCGAAGCGGTGAGGCTCTACTTCGTCCGCGGTCTCGACACCACCGAGGTGCGGGGCACCGCGCCCCGGATCGCGCGCCTTGTCTGGTCCCCCGAACGCAAGGGCGGCGGCTCGGCCCTGGTCGTCACCACCACCGCGCTCGACGTCCATCGCGGCATCACGACCGACACGTTGCGACTCGATTCGGCGGGGAATGTCTCCACGATCACCGGGGATTCCGCCGCGACCCGCGACCGCTACGCCCTCCTGCTCCGGCTGCCGGTTCCGCCGGGAGCGCTCGATTCCGGAGCGACTTGGGGCGACACGGCCGCCACGGGATGGCCCGCTCCCGGTGTGCGCACCCTCTCCGCCCGAGTCGAGTCATATCACGTCACCGGAGAAACCGACACGCTCGGGTCGAAGGTCGTCGTCATCCACGTCACCGGCACGGCCCGCTATCGCGAATCGCGCTGGATTGATTCGACCGCCAGGACTTCCTACTGGGTGGACGCCAGCGGCCCGATGGACGAGACCTGGTGGCTCGATCCGGCGCACGGCGAGTTACTCGCTCGGCGCCGGCAGTTGAGCCTCCGCGGCATCGGGACCTTTCCCGACAATGGGCTGACTGACACCGTTCCCGCCGGGTTCCAGGCGGATGACGCCTGGGGCCGGATCGACGCGGGACGAGCCGCCGTCCTGGCCCGCCCCCTCCCCGGGTCTGATTCCTCCTGGACGGTCACGCCGGAGCCGGCACTCCTCCACACCGTGCATCGGCTCGGCCAGGTGGTCGAGTCGGCGCTGGCCCGCAATGACGGCACCGTCGGGACCAGTCTGCTTGAGACCGCTGCCGGCCGCCCCCGCCAGTACCAGGCCCTCTGGACCACACCGGGCGACCCTGATCTTTCCCTGCTTGTCCGCGTCCACGATGACTCCCTCACGCTGAATGGCGCGCGGAGCTGGCCGATACCCGCGGGCCCCTGGGCCGTGGCCGAAGAGGGGATGGAGGAACAACTCATTCCCGTGCTGGTCTCTCTCCCGGCCGACAGCGATTCAGTCGCGCTGCCGGTCTTTCGACCCCGCGCGGCGCGCTGGGACACGCTGCAGGTGCTCCGGAAACCGCTCTTCGCCGATGTCGTGCTCTATCTCTTCTCGTCCGGCGGGCCCCGCACCCGCGGAGTCATCATGGTGACTGCCGCCGGCGATCTCCTGACCGTGGAGCGCGCGACCGACCCTCCGAGCCGCCGCCTGCCGATGCCCGGAACGGCTCGACGCGCTCGGCTCGACCAGATCTTCGATCAGCTCCAGGGCTCTCACTGAGCCGCTGCGTGTATCCGCGCCTCCCGGCGCAGATTCGGTTACCGCTCCTCCTCCCGCCGGCCGCACAATGCCGGTATGTCCCCCGCTGCCGAGATATTGCTCCCGCATTACCGCGTGGCCTTGGCGGAGGCCGTGCGCCACCACGAGTTTCGCGGCTGTCCCCTCTGCGAATCACAGGCGCCGGACGCGTGGGCCCGCTTGGGGGAGACCGCGGGGTGGCTCGACACCGGGGAAGCGATCCGGATCAGGCGCCTGGCGGACAAGGTGCGGTTCTACGAGGAGCGGAGCGGGAGATGAAAGGTAGACGGGAGGGGCAGATGCGAGAGGAGCCGCGTGAACAACCGGGTGAGCGCGTGAACAGCCACATGAGCGATTGCGCACTCCGACCATCGAACCCAAGAGGAACCTTCCCGAGCGAAGCGAGGGACCTACCCAGCAACGATCGGCGAATCGCCATCAACCACCGGGCCAGCGATGAAGGTCCCTCGCTCTGCTCGGGATGACTCCGATGATAAGCCGTTCTCCTTTCCCGTTCACCGTTGGCCGTTCACCGTTCCCCCTCACCGTTTACCCTTCCCCCCATGCCCCGCATCGACCGCTGTGTCTGTCGCGACACCCTGTTCGCCACGCTCCTCCCGCAGGCCCGCGCCGCCGACTGGGAGCTGACCGCGCTGGTCGAGGCGACCGGCTGCGGCGGCCAATGCGGCCTGTGCCGGCCCTATCTCCGCCGGATGCTGGAAACGGGCGAGACGGTCTTTCAGGAGATCCTGACGGACTGACCCCTGCCCGCCCCCACAGATCGTGAGCAGATTCAAGGCGATGCCCCTTCCCGATCCGATCCCAGGCGCCCCCTCCCAGAGCACTCCGACCCGGCGGGTCCACTGGCTCCCGCTCGCCATTGGCGCGGCGCTGGTGGGCTCCTGGATCGGGATCTTCTTCATCTATCACATCGAGATCGCCGGGTTCGCGGTCCTCATCGCGTCGACCGTTGTGCTGCTGGCCGCTCGACGCCGGGTCCAGGAGCTCGCCGACCAGGAGCGGAGCGTGCTCGCCGTCGCCCTTGACGCCGCGACCGCCCGTACCCGAGAGCTCAAATCATTCCGCCATCTCTCCCAGGTGCTCCTTTCGGGCCGGCCGCTCTCCGAGCTCTTTCACGAGATCGCCCGCCTCGCCGGCGAACTTCTCGACGGAGAAGCCGCCGCCGTCGGCCTGATGACGGAGGAGGGGCGTTTCCTGCGGATGGTCGCCGGCACCGGCCTGATGGACCACGCGACCGGCCGGCTGATCCCGATCGAGAACTCCCTCGCCGGGTGGGTGGTGAGCAACGATCGCCCCCTCATCAGCGACGATATGCGCACCGATCCGCGCACCTTCGAGTTCCCCGATACGCCAACGGCCCTCGTCACCGCGGCGATCGCCCCGCTCCGTTCCAGCGGGCTCGTCATCGGCATCGTCACCGTGATGAACCGGCGCCGCGGCGGCTCCTTCCGCGAGGAGGACCTCGAACTCCTCCAAGCCCTCGGGGACCAGGCCGCCCTCGGCCTCGATCGCGCCGGCGTGTTCGAGGAGAACCAGCGCCACGCCCTCGCTCTGGCGGAGAAAAACCGCGAACTCCGCCTGGCCACCCAGCAGAAGGACGAGTTCTTCGCCAACGTGTCGCACGAACTCCGCACGCCGCTCAATTCCATCATCGGGTTCTCCGACCTGATGCTGACCGGCGATGTCGGTCCGGTCGGTGAGACCCATCGCGAGTTCATCGAGTCCATCTCCCGCAATGGCAAGCACCTGCTCCGGCTCATCAACAGCGTGCTTGACGTTTCGCGTGTCGACGCCGGCCGGATGACGCTCGAGCTCTCCACCACCGACCTGCGCGACGCGATCCGGGCGGCGGTCACCGACACCGAGGGCCTCCGCCTCGCGCGGCATCAGGCCCATCGCTTTGAATTGCCCGACACCCCGCTCATCGCGCTGGCCGACGCCGTCCGGGTCCAGCAGATCCTCTTCAACCTCCTCGCCAATGCTTCGAAGTTCACCCCTGATGGAGGGGAGATCGTCTTGCGGGCCATCGGCACCGAGGCACCGCTCCCCGTCCCCGCCGAACGCGCGTCCGAACGACCGCGCCACGTCACCCGCGCTGCGGTCTGGGTCGCCGTGAGTGACAACGGCATCGGGATCAAGCAGGCCGATATGCACAAGCTCTTCGTCGAGTTCAGCCAGGTGGACAGCTCCCCCAGCCGCCGGGTCCAGGGGTCCGGGCTCGGGCTCGCTCTCTGCAAACGCTTCGTGGAACTCCACGGCGGCCAGATCGGCGCCGAATCGATCTTCGAGCGCGGCAGCACCTTCTGGTTCATGCTCCCCGCCGAGGGGCCGATACGCCGAGCGGGATCATCCCCCGACCAGAGCTGAACCCGCAGTGCCAGCAAAGAGCACTATCGCGCCGCTTGACATACCCCCTCCCCCTATATAGCTTGGTCGCCGGACGTTGGTCACGGGTCGTTGGCCAACTACCCCAGCACCAACGACCAACGACCAACGACTAATGACCAACGACCAACGACTGAGGACTAACGACCCCATGAAACCCCTCACCCTCTCCATCACCGGCATGTCCTGCGGCCACTGCCTCAACACCGTCAATCAGGCGCTCGGCAAGGTGTCCGGCGTCAAGATCGGATCGGTCAAGATGGGGCGCGCCGAGCTCGAGTTCGACGAGACGAGTCTCACCCCCGAAGCCGTAGCGGCAGTCGTCACATCCGCCGGCTATCAGGCGACGGTGATCTGAGAATTGGAGATCACGATGTCCCCTGACCGTATCCTGGTGGCACTTCTTGCCGCAGCGGCAATCGGCTGGATCTGCTGGTACTTCCTCGTCACTCCGCGCCGAGCGGTGGGAATGTTGGCGACACTCACCGGGGGCGTGCAGTCCCTCGCGATCAGGGTGACCGGCGCCTACGACCCCGCCGTCATCCGCGTCCGCGCCGGCGTCCCGGCGCGTCTCACCTTCACCCGCACCGATACGAGCAGTTGCACCGAAGAAGTGGTGCTGGGCGATGTCAACATCCGCACATTCCTCCCCACCGGTACGCCCACACCGGTCGAGTTCACTCCGCGCACCCCCGGCCGCTACGACTTCCACTGCGGGATGGGGATGGTGCATGGGACACTGATCGTGGAGGAAGAAGGTGAGCGGTAAGCAGTAAGAGGTGAACGGGCCTCGATCGAGGTCTTGATCGGCAGCCCTCTCACCTCTGACCGCTCACCCCTCACCGGCTCGCGATGCCCGAAACCACCGAAATTTCCGTCACCGGAATGACCTGCGCCGCCTGCAGCGCCCGCATTCAGCGGGCGCTGGAACAGGCGCCCGGCGTGGCGCGCGCCAACGTGAACCTGATGACCAACGCCGCTACCGTCACCTTCGATCCCGCCGCCACGTCGATCCCCGGACTGGTCGAGACGATCCGCGCCACCGGCTACGGTGCGGAACCACCTTCGCCGGACGAGGAGCCGCTCGATCAGGTCACCCGGCAGGACGAGGCCAGCTTCGCGGAGCGGCGGGAGCTTGGACGGAAGCTCCTGGTCAGCGCCATCGCGGCGGTCCTCACGATGCTCCTCTCGATGCCGCTCGCTCGGCTCGAGATGGGTGCGGGGCCGGTCGATCCGCTGATGCGCTGGATGATGCCCCTCGGCGACTGGTTGCTCGGCTCCATTCCGGGCCTGGCCGAGCTTTCGGCCGATGCGCTCCGGCTCATCCTGCTGGGGCTCACCCTCCCGGTGGTCCTCTGGGCCGGCCGGCACTTCTACGTTCGCGCCTGGTCGGCGTTCCGCCACCACGGCGCCGACATGAACACCCTCATCGCGGTGGGGACCGGCGCCGCCTTCCTCTGGAGCTTGACGGCCACGGCCGGCGCCGGCTGGCTCCGCACGCGCGGCCTCACCCCCGACGTCTACTACGAGGCGGTGGTCTGGATCATCGCCCTCATCCTCCTCGGCAATCTCCTCGACGCCCGCGCCCGCGGCCGCACCGCTGACGCCATCCGCGCCCTGATCGGCCTGCGCCCGCGGATCGCGCACCGGTTCGTTGACGGCGTGGAACTCGACGTCCCGCTCGAACAGGTCGTCGCCGGGGATGAGCTTCTGGTCCGTCCCGGGGAGCACGTCCCCACCGACGGTGTGGTCACCGATGGCCGGTCCGCGGTCGACGAATCGATGCTCACCGGCGAACCGATGCCGGTCACCAAGGAGTCGGGCCACGAGATCACCGGCGGCACCGTCAACGGCGCCGGCGCCTTCCGGATGCGGGCCACCAAGGTCGGCCGGGACACTGTCCTCGCCCACATCGTGCGGCTGGTGCGGGAGGCGCAGGGACAGAAGGCCCCGATCCAGCAGCTCGCCGACCGCATCTCCGCCATCTTCGTACCGATCGTGCTGAGTCTCGCCGTCGCCACCTTCGCGACGTGGTATGTCGTCGGACCGGAGCCCCGCGGGCTCCAGGCACTGATCGCCGCCGTCACCGTGCTGATCATCGCCTGCCCCTGCGCGATGGGGCTCGCGGTCCCCACCGCGGTCATGGTCGCCACCGGCCGCGGCGCGCAGCTCGGCATCCTGATCAAGGGGGGCGAATCGCTCCAGCGGGCGAGCGCCATCAACGTCGTGGTCGTCGACAAGACCGGCACCGTCACCATGGGCAAGCCGTCTGTCACCGCACTGCTGCCGCTGCGAGGATCCGACGATGAACTGCTCGGCCTCGCCGCCGCGGTCGAACGCCAGAGCGAACATCCCCTCGCCCGCGCGATCGTCGACGCCGCGGAACAACGCCACCCCGAGCCGCGTCGTCCAGAGCCGCGTCGTCTCGACGCGGAGAAATTCGAGATGACTCCAGGCCAGGGCGCCCACGCGACGGTCTAGAGGGAGGAGATCCTGGTGGGGAACGCGGCCTTCCTGAAGGGCGCCGGCGTGCCGCTGGATGAGGCGCAAGGCCGCGCCGAACTGCTC
>JBIOIC010000069.1:0-10062 GCA_044449625.1 Gemmatimonadales bacterium
GTCACGAACATGCATCCGCGGCCGGTCGCCTCACGGCGGCCGAGGGAGCCGCCCATCTCGATCGGCTTGCCGGTGACCACGGCCGTCACCGTGTGGCGCTTGTGCATGGAATAGGTATCCATGATCCACGCCATCACCCGTTCGTTGGTATTGACGTCGGGGGCGGGCACGTCGCTGTCGGGACCCAGCGTCTCGATGATCCCGGTCGTGTAACGGCGGGTGAGCCGCTCCAGCTCGATGTTGGACATCGTAGAAGGATCGCAGATGACGCCGCCCTTGGCCCCTCCGAAGGGGATGTTCACCACGGCGCACTTCCAGGTCATCCACGCGGCGAGCGCCTTCACTTCATCGAGGGTGACCCGCAGGTCGAAGCGGATCCCCCCCTTGGCGGGGCCGCGGGAGGTGTTGTACAGCACCCGATAGCCGGTGAATACCTCAACCTCGCCGTTATCGCGCAGGATCGGCACCGAGACGATGATCTGCTTCTCGGGGTTGCGCAGCACACGATAGAGGCCCGGATCGAGGTTGAGCTTCCGGGCGGCGAGGTCGAACCGCGACATCATCGCCTCGAAAGGGTTCTCCTCGTGGAGGAAGGTGTCCTTGTCGGGGCGCATCACGTTCTGGGTCGGACGGGGACTCGTTGTCATACGGTTTGGCGGAGTTCTCCAGGCGCGGTCAGAGGGACAACTGCTCGGCGGGCAACACGACGGCGTCGAGGCCCGCAATGAAGGCGTCGCCACCCCGCTCCCACGCGAGGTCGAGGACGGCCACCAACGGTTCGGGGGCCCCAGCGGGCCACCGGTCACGCAACTTCACGGCATCCTTCTCCGTGATCACGACGTGGTCGGCCTTGCGGGCGGCGCCCGCCAGCCAGGCCACATCGTCGTCACTGTAGGCGTGGTGGTCCCTCCAGATCGCGACTTGGACCGCGGCGCCCGCCAACTTGACCTGCCCGACGAAAGCGTCAGGATCACCGATCGCGGACGCGGCCACGACCCGCTTATTGCGGATCACCTCGGCCGGATAGCGCCGGCCGCTCAACAGCCCTTCGACCGCGGTGAGCCCCAGGTGGGCCACGGCCACCGGGCCGCGCACCCTCTGCTCCAGTTCGGCCGCCAGGGCCGCGGCTGCCTCGGGGGTCGCCCGTTTTCGGGTGACGACCACGGTGTCAGCGCGGTCGAGGGCCTCCCACCCTTCCCGCCACGGTCCGGCCGGGAGTGTCCAGCGGACCGCGCGGGTCGTCTCGGCGCTCACTACCAGCACATTCAGGTCGCGCCGCACATCGAGCCGCTGATAAGCGTCATCCAGGACCAGCACCTGGGCGCCCTTCGCCACCGCCAATTCGGCCCCCGATCGGCGATCGGGATTTGCCACCACGGCGGCGGAGGGAACGGCGCGGGCGTGAACCAGCGTCTCGTCCCCGCTGCCATAGCCCCGCAGCAATATCCCGGGGACCAGACCCCGCGCTGCGTAGTGCCGGGCGATCCAGATGGCCACCGGCGTCTTCCCCGAGCCACCGACGGTCAAATTGCCGACCGCCACCGACGGGAGCGGCAGGTCGTGGCTCTCAGCCCATCCGTGTCGATAGGCGGCCGTGCGTACGACCATCACCAGCCAGTAGGTCGCCGAGAAGGGCAGCAGGGCCAGGCGCGCGAGCCGGGCATCAATCCGGCGGCTGGTCCAGAGCCACCGGATGACCCGGTGTGCGTCGCCCCGTCGTGCGGTCATGGATCATCCCCGGTAAGCGCCGCGAGCGCGTCCGTCGCCCGCGTGAGCCCGTCGGCGATCCCGTCGGAGCCCGGACCGACCTCGAACGGCTCGGAGTAGCGCACCGTTACCCGGGCGAACGGCTGCGGCAAGGCGAAGCGATCCCACGAGCGAAAACGCCAGGCCCGATTCGCAACGGCGTGGAGGCCGATGATCAGTGCCCCGCTCCGCTGCGCCGCGGCCGCCACCCCGGGCTTCATCTCCCGTCGGGGGCCCCGCGGCCCGTCCGGGGTGAATGCCACAGTGTGGCCTTCTTCCAGCTCCCGTACCGCGCCCAGGAGGGCGCGGGTGCCACCTCGAGTGCTCGAACCCCGTACCAGCCGATAGCCGAGCGCGGTACCCAGGTCGGCGAGATATCCGCCATCGCGCGCCTCGCTTACAACCAGCGTGATCCCCTGCCCACGGTGGTTCCACACGAGCGGAAGGAGCGATTCATGCCAGCACATCATCACCAGCGGCCGTCCCGACGCGCGGGCGGCATCCCACCGGGCGGAGCCTTCCCGCCGCATCCGCCAAGTCGAAGCGAGCGCCCGGAGGAACAGCGGGCCGAGGACGGCCCCGACCCGGGGCGAGACCTTGATCCTCATCGTCCGAGGAGCTCGGCCGCCAAGTCAACCACCCGGCCGGCGGCACCAGGGCCCCCCAACCGACGCCGCACCTCCGCCAGCCCCTCCCGTTGGGCCCGGGTCTCGGCGGCGGCGGGATCGAGCAACGGGCGGATCGCATCCGCCAAGGCCGATTCAGTCAGCGCCCCCTGCAGCAGCTCGGGGACGACCTCCCGGTCGGCGATCAGATTCACCAGGCTCGCCCAGCGCACGTCGGTCAACCGGCGGCCGACAAACCAGGTGAGCGGGTGCACCCGATAGGCCACGACCATCGGGACATCGGTCAGCGCGCATTCCAGCGTGGTCGTACCAGACTTGGCGAGCGCCGCGTCGGACGCGGCGAACACGGGCACTGGATCCCCCCGGTGGATCTGCAGCGGGCCGGGATCCGGATACTCTCCCGCCGGGGTCGCGGCGACCACCGCGTGGGTACAGCGCCCCTCCTCCAGCATCCGGCGAGCAACGGCGCGGAAGACCGGCCAGAGGGTCCGGACTTCCTGGCCTCGGCTCCCCGGAAAGATACCCAAGACCCGGGCGTCCGCCGGAAGTCCGAGGGCCTGCCGGGCGGCGGCCTGAGGGGGCCAGCGGCGGTCCACCAGTGGATTGCCGACATACGCGGCTTCCAGCCCCAGGCTCCGGTAGAACTGCTCCTCGAAGGGGAGGATCACCGCGAGGCGATCCACCGCCGCCTTGAGGATCCTGGCGCGCGACTGATGCCAGACCCAGAGCTGCGGCACGATGTAGTACAGCACCTTGGCACCATGCCGATCGGCCGCACGGGCGAGGCGAAGATTGAACCCCGGATAGTCGATCGGGATGACGAGGTCGTACATCCCGGCGGCGAGCGAGGCCTCGATGGTCCGGAGCAGTTTGAGATGGGCGGGGATCTTCCCCAGCACCTCCATCAATCCGAAGGCCGTGTACCGTTCCATCGGGTAGAGCACCCGGGCCCCCGCCGCCGCCATCCGAGGGCCGCCGAAAGCCTCGATCACCGCCCCCGGCATCCGCTCCAGCAGCGCCGCGACCAGCGCCGCACCGTGGAGGTCCCCCGAGGGTTCTCCGGCCGAAATGAATATTCGGGGGGGAGGTGGCGTCATCCGGCGGCGACGGGGGCGAGCGGCGCCCGCGCCACCGCTTCTTCCACCGCCCGCGCGAGGACGAGTGCGGCACGCCCCTCGGCGCCGGTCACTCCGGGAGTCTGTTCTCCCCGGATGGCGCGAATGAAATAGCTCGTCTCCAGCCCCAGTGCATCCGCCTCCGGAGCCGTGAGCGCCACCCGCTCCACGACATCGTCCACGGAGGCCGCCACCGCGCCGGGCCGCCAGCCGTTGCGCAGCCGCAGGAACTCCGCCGTTCCGGTGGAGAGGTCGAGACTGAGATAGCCATTGTCCTGGTATATCCGCACCCGCCGGACGCGCTCCCGCGAGAGCCGTGAGGCCGTCACGACCGCCACCGCCCCACCGGCGAGTTCGAGCCGCGCGTTGGCGATGTCGATATGCGGGGACAGCAACGCCCCCCCGGTCGCGCGGAGGTCGGTGGCTCCGGCGGCCCCTGTCAGGTGCAGCACAAGGTCCAAGTCGTGGACCATCAGATCGAGGATGACCGATACGTCAGACCCGCGGACGCTGAACGGTGCGAGGCGCTCGCACTCGATGTAGCGCGGATGGTCGAGCACCGGCTCGGCGGCGCGGATCGCCCGATTGAACCGTTCGATCTGGCCCACCTGGAGCGGGACGCCCCGGCGCTCGGCACGCGCGATCAGATCGTCAGCTTGGGTGGCGCTCGCGGCGATCGGCTTCTCCATCAGCACCGCCACACTCCGCTCCAGCGCCCGAACGCCGACCTCGTGGTGGAACGGGGTCGGCGTTGCGATGGAGACACCCTTGACCTTGGCGAGCAGCAGGTCGAGGTCCTGGAAAGCCGGACATCCCAGTTGATTCGCGATCTCCGCGGCCCGCTCGGCCGAGCTGTCGTGGATCCCGACCAGTTCCGCCTCGGGATTTCCGGAGAAGTGCCGCGCGTGATGGCGACCGAGCGCACCGACGCCGATGACGCCGACGGGAACGCGAGCGCTCACGCCGGAACGCCCCGTTCGGACGATTCGATGAAGGTGATGAAGCGGTCCACCTCGGGTGAGGGCGGCACGTCCGCCCGGGCCCGCTCCACGGCCTGGGTCAGGTTCAGGTCGGAATTGAAAAACAGGCGGTAGGCCCGTTTGAGCGAGGCGATCGTCTCGGCGGGGAATCCGGCGCGCTGCAGGCCGATGGTATTCAGCCCGTAGAGTTCCATCGGGTTCCCCACCGCCTTCACGAACGGCGGGATGTCCTGGTTGACCCGGGTACACCCGCCGACGAAACAGAAGCTGCCGATCGTCACGAACTGATGGATGGCCACCAGGCCGCTGATGTTGGCGCGGTCGTGCACCGTGACGTGGCCGGCGAGATTCGTCCCGTTGGCCATCGTGACCCCGTTGCCGACGTGGCAGTCGTGGCCCAGGTGGACGTAGCTCATCAGGTAGCAGTGTTCACCCACGGTCGTCTTGTAGCTGTGGGTCGTGGCCCGGTTGATCGTGCTGTATTCCCGGATCGTCGTGTGGGCCCCGATCTCGACCCACGTCTCCTCGCCTTTGAACTTGTGGTCCTGCGGCAGGTTCGCGAGGATCGTCCCGTCCCCGATGACGACGTCGTGGGCCAGTTTCGTGTAGCGGTGCAAGGTGGCGCGCGCGCCGATCCGGCTGCGATCGCCCACTTCGACGTCGGCCTCGATGACGGCGAAGGGACCGACCTCCACGTCGGTCCCCAGCCGGGCGGCCGGATCGATCAATGCGCTGGGGTGGATGCGGGAGCTCACCGCTCCACCACCCGCGCCATCATCTCGGCTTCGCAGACCACGTTGCCATCCACCAGGGCCACCCCCTTCATCCGGCAGGTCTTCCCCCGGAACTGCACCATATCGAGCTCGCAGCGGAGCTGGTCCCCCGGGATCACCGGGCGGCGGAACTTCACGTTATCGAGCGACATGAAGTACACCACCTTCTGCGCGTGTTCTTCCTCGGGGAAGAACCCGAGCAGCAGCATGCCGCCGACCTGCGCCATCGCTTCGATGATGAGCACGCCCGGCATGATCGGGTGTCCCGGAAAGTGCCCGACGAAGAATGGTTCGTTGATCGTCACGTTCTTCAGCCCGACGATCCGCTTGCCCGCCTCGACCTCGAGGATCCGATCCACCAGCAGGAAGGGATACCGGTGCGGCATCACGTTGAGGATCTTGCCGATGTCCATCACGCGTTCATCTCCTTGACGCCGGCCGCCGCGAGGGCGCGTGCCAGCATGACGTTGCCGTGGTGACTCGGACGGTCCGCCACAATATGCGCCCGGATCCGTCCTCCGAGGAGGGCCAGGTCGCCGAGGAGGTCGCCCGCCTTGTGCCGCACGAACTCATCGGGCCAGCGCAGCGTCGTCCCGACCACTCCCTGGTCGTCGAGCCCGATCGCATTCTCCAGCGAAGCGCCGAGCGCGAGCCCTCTCGCCTGCAGCGCCTCCACCTCGCGGATCATCCCGAAGGTCCGGGCGCCCGCCAGCTCCCGTTCGAAGCCGTCCGCGGTGATCTCCCAGGCGCCCCTCTGATGGCCGATTGCCGGGTGGTCAAACTCGAGCCCAACCGAGAGTTTGAGCCCGCGATGCGGCTCGGCGCGGTAGTGGGAGTCACCCGCCGTGACCTCCACCGGCACCCGTACCCGCCAGATGGTGACGGCCCCTTCCTGCTCCACCACGCCGGCACCGAGGAATCCGTCCAGGAACGGGGCAAAAGCGCCGTCGAGGATCGGCGGCTCGGGCCCGTCGAGCTCGATCAGCAGGTCGTCAAGTTCGAGCGCATGCGCCGCGGCGAGGAGGTGCTCCACCGTGTGGATCGTGGCCGGGGGCCGGCCGATGGCCGTCCGGCGTTCCGTCGCCTCCACCTCCGCGAGCGTTGCCGGGACCTCGGGACGCCCCGGAAGGTCGATCCGCCGAAAGCGGATGCCATGCCCGCTCGGCGCCGGCAGGACAATGGCGCGGGTAATGAGCCCGGCATGGACGGCCATCCCCTCGAACCCGGCCGACCGGGCCAGCGTCCGTCTAGGCATCGGCCCCGGACGTACGGACCAGCCGCTCCAACTGGTCGGCAACTTTGCTGAGCCGGTTCATCGTCGCGAGGTGCCGCAGCAGCTCCCGGTGCGGCCGCGCCGGATGGCCACTCCAGGTCTCGCCAGCGGGGATGTTCCCGTACACCGCGCTCGCTCCGCCGATACGGGCCCGATCGCCCACCGACATATGGCCGTTGATCGCCACTTGGCCTCCCACCTGGACGCCGTCCCCCAGATGCACGCTGCCGGCAAACCCGGTCTGGCCGGCCACCAGGCACCGGCGTCCCAGGCGGACATTGTGCGCCACATGCACCAGGTTGTCGAGCTTGGTGCCGGTGCCGATTACCGTATCGCCGAGGCTGCCGCGGTCCACCGTGGCGTTGGAGCCGACCTCGACGTCGTCCTCCAGGAGGCACCGCCCGACGTGGAGTCGCCGATCGGGGGCGCCTTCGGCGTCCATGAATCCGAATCCGGGGCCACCGATGACCGCACCGGCCTTGAGGACGACGCGGCGCCCCAGCACCGCTCCTCCATACACCCTGACGCCGGGATCGATGACCGTCTCGTCACCGATCGTCACATCGTCCCCGATGGTGACGTGTGGTCCGACGACTACCCGATCACCGATCCGGGTGCGGCGCCCGATGACGGCGTAGGCCCCGATGGTAACCTCCCGGCCGAACGTGGCGCCGGTGCCGATGATCGCCGTCGGGTGCACGCCCGGTTCCGCAGCCTCCTGGGGATACAGCGCCTCGGCGACCCGCTGGAGAGCACGATAGGGGTCGGCGACGACGATCCGGGTGGCCGGTCCTCCCGGCTCAGCGGCGTACGCTTCCGGCAGCAGCACCGCCGCGGCGCGGGACGCCCGGAAGGCGGGGAGGTACTTCGGTCCCGCCAGGAAGGCGAGGGTGCCGGCGCCAGCCCCGTCGAGAGTACCGACCGCGCTGAGGGCGAGACCTCCGTCACCGACAAGGCGGCCACCGACCAGGTCGGCGACCGCCCGCGTGGAGAGCGTCAGGGCGCCCACCGACGTCCTACTTCGCCGCCTGCATGCGCGAGATGACCGTCTGCGTCAGGTCCAAGGCCCGATCCGCGGTCACCAGCGCGCCGGCCATGGCCGACACATCGAAGATCATCGCATAATTGCCTTCGGCGCGCAGGCCCTCGATGATCGTCTGCACCCGGCTCTGGATGGGGCCGATCAGCTCGCGCTCCCGTGCCTGCATCCGCGTCTGCAGTTCCTGGGTCTTCTGCTCAACCTGACCCTGCTGCGCCTCCAGCGACTGCTGCTTCTGCTGGCGCGCTGTCGGTGAGAGCAGCACCGACGAGGTCTGGAAGTCCTGCGCGGCCGAATCGAGTTGGCTCTGCAGCTTGGCCACCTCGGCGCGGGCGTCGTCGTATTCCCGGGTGAAGGTCGATTCGGCCTGGGCGTACCCGGGTGTCGCCTGCAGAATGGTGCGGGAGTTGATGTAGCCGAGCCGGAGCACCGCCCCGGACGGGGGAGGAGTCGCCGGCTTGGCCGCGGGGCGCTGTTGAGCGGCGGCCGGAGTGACGGCGGCCAGGGCCGCGAGCAGGACGAGAGTCGGGACGCGCATCGGTGCTCCAGAAGGACGTGAGACCACGATCAGAAGAAGTTGCCGAGCTTGAAGTGGACCTTCCATCCCGGCGCCGGACTGCCGTTGAGGTCCGTCTTGTCAAATCCGTACCCGAGGTCGACGCCGATCGGACCGAGGGGCGAGATGATCGCCGCGCCGAAGCCCGCTCCGCGAAAGAGGCGCGTCGGATCGTACTGCTGCGCCGTCCGGTAGATGTTGCCCGCGTCGAAGAACGCGTCGACGTAGATCATCTGACTCAGCCGGGCGCCGGCCTCGACAGTGAAGGCCGCGTACGATTTGCCGAAGGCGCTGGCGCTGGCCGCCGATCCCCCGGCATTGGGATCGAATCCGTTGGGCGTAATCGAGAACTCGTCGTAGCCGCGGAGGGGGATGCCGAACTGCACGCCGCCCATGGCGTACAGGTCAGTGGGAAAGGCATCGGCGTTGCCGAAAATGAATCCGGACTTGGCCGTCAGTCCGAGCACGAACTGGATGCCGGCGCCGAGCTGGCCCTTCCCCCCCGCGCTGCCGAGCGGAGTATACCACCGCCCTTCGAGATCGATCTTCTGATAATTCCCGGTTCCGCCCAGGGGACCGCCATCCTGCTCGACCCCGACGCTGCTGTAGGTCCCGCCGGTCGCGAAGGGGAGGCCGATCCGGGTATCGCGGACGGCGCTCACACCGAGGGAGGAGCGGGTGCATGCATTGCACTGGAAGGCGGCCTGCAGGTCGGTCGAGCCGCCCTCAAAGGTATTGCGGGAGATCGTATAGGTGGTGAACAATCGGCTGTAGCGCGATCCGAGGAGCGGGAAGCCGACCTGCACACTGCCGCCGATCTGGCGCCGCTGGCCGAGGTCACCCACTGTGTAGCGCAGCCGGGAATCGAACAGCGATACGGTCCCCGAGATGCGGGACTCGCGGATGGCGGGGTCGGTATAGCTGAGGGTGAAGTCGTTGACATTGGCGCCGAATTGCCACTGGAAGCTCCCCTTCTTACCCTGGCCGAACAGGTTCGGTTCCTGCAGGCCGATGAACCCGCCGATCCCCGTGCCCTGCCCGAGCGACGCCCCGAAGTTGACGTTGCCGGTCCGCTTCTCCTCGACATGGAAGATCAGATTTACATCCGGACTCCCCTCCACCGGTTCCATCTTCGGCTCGGGGAGCGGCTGCTGGAAGAAGCCCAGGTTCGAGATGTTCTGGTAGGAGCGGATGAACTTCTCGCGGCTGAACAGTTCCCCTGGGAGCAGGACGATCGCCTCGCGGATGACCCGCTCGTGAGTGACATCGTTGCCGACGATGTCGATCCGGTTGACGGTCGCCGGCTGTCCCTCGTTGATCTGCCAGCCCAGGTCGACGTAGCGCTTTCCGTCCGAGCCGGTCCGGCGCGTCATGGTCGGAGTGACGGCGGCATAGATGTACCCGTTGTTGCTGTAGAGCGTCCTCACCGCCTCGGAGGCCGCATCCCAGGCCGTCTGGTTGAACGGGCGCACGACCGGCACACCCGTGGTATCGCCTGGGCTGCGAAAGGGGTAGAACGCGAGCAGCTCCTGGGTGGAGAAGCGGCGGTTCCCGTTCACGTCGAACGTCCCCACATCATAGAGATCGCCTTCGGCCACGCGGACCACGACCGAGGCCTTCCCCGCCGTGCTGTCGACGAGCAGGGTATCCCCGGTCACGCGGAAGTCGATATATCCGTGGTCGGCGTACCACGACGGCAGTTGTTCCCGCAGATCGGAATCGAGGCGCTCGTCGTCATACTCCCCATTCTGGAACCACCAGAACCCTTCGGGCCGGGTCTTCATCTGCTTGACGACCTGCGCGTCGCTGAACTCCTGGTTCCCGTCGATTGTCACCTGGCTGACCGCCACCCGGTTCCCTTCCTGCACGTCAAAGACCATGCGGAGGTCTCCGTTGGGCTGCGGCAGCTCAAGGGCGCGGGCGGAGGCGCCGTAGTACCCTCGCTGACGGTACA
>JBIOIC010000070.1:0-9970 GCA_044449625.1 Gemmatimonadales bacterium
AGCGATCCGGGAGTGCGCCCCTCCGCGCGGTGATCCCTGAGCGCCTTGGAGAAATCTCGCTTGCTGAGCTTCCGGCCGCTCGCATCCACCACCAGGGGATGATGGAAGAAGGCCGGCGGCGCGCTCCGCCCCAGGAGCCGAGAAAGCCGGATCTGGCGGCCGGTCGAGGCGAGCAGATCTTCACCGCGGATGACGAGGCCGATCTCCTGGATCTGATCGTCCACCGTCACCGCGAACTGATAGGTCCAGTCCCCCGCCGCGTCACGCAACACCAGATCCCCGCATTGCTGCGAGGGATCCTGCCGCTCCGATCCGAGCCGGAGATCGATGAACCTCTCATCACCCGGCTCCATCCTGAGTCGGAGCCGCCGGTGCGCGCCATCATCGAGATCCTTGGTCCGGCACGTTCCGGCGTAATGCGTCTCTTCACCGGTCACCTCTCCCTCGGGGACCAGATCGCCACGGCGGCAATCGCAGACGTAGACCAGATCCGGGGCGCGGAGCAGTTCGAGTGCGTCGCGATACCGATCGCCGTTGTCGCTCTGGCGGAATGGACTGGTACCGGCCCGGAACTCGGCGGTCGATCCCATGTCGGGGGTGAGGCCGAGCCAGTCGAGGTCATCGAGGATCGAACTCTCGTATTCCGGCCGAAAGCGACCGCGGTCGTGGTCTTCGAGCCGGAGCAGCACCGTCCCGCCGAGTGCCCGCGCGATCCCCCAGACGTAGACGGCGTTGACCAGATGGCCGAGGTGCAGGTGCCCCGTCACGCTGGGAGCGAACCGAGTCCTCGGCGCCGGGAGGTTCCGGCACGCGGCTGATAATAGGAAGGGCACCGCCGATTCTACCGAGGATGGGGGTCGCTATCAATGCCGACCTCGTACGTTCCCGAATGAAACCAACGAGAGTGCTGATCGTAGGCTGCTCTATCCGTGGCGATGCAATGGTTGCGTACCAGTAAGCGGTTGCTTGCATATAGATGACCTTACGTTTATTAATTCAGGCATGGATGTCCGCCAGCGCCTCCTCGATGCCGCCGCGAAGCTCTACGCCGAAGTGGGGTATCGTGGCGCGACCACACGCCGCATCGCGCAGGAAGCGGGGGTCAACGAGCTCTCGCTCTTCCGTCATTTCGGCTCCAAGGGAGAACTGCTGCACACCGCCATCGGCGCCTGCCGGCCCGGCTCGATGGATTTTTCCCTTCCGGTCGTCCCGGTTGATCCGGTGGCGGAGCTGGGGGAATGGGTGACGCGGCGGGTCGCGGTGATGCGGGAGCATCAGGGGCTCATTCGCACCGCTCTTGGCGAGGCCGAGGAACACCCGGAACTGATCCGGCCGTCGGAAGCGCCGATGGTGCAGGCGGGAGCGGCCTTGTCCGTCTATCTCGGGCGGCTGCGCGAGCGGGGGTTCACCTCGGCGGAGTTCGATCCCGGCGCCGCCGCTTCGCTGTTGTTGTCGACCCTTTTCGTGGATGCCATCGTGCGTGACGTGATGCCAGGTGCGTTCGGTCCCGACGCCGAGCGGGACGCGGCGGAATATCTGAGGATCTTCCTGCGCGGGGTCGGCGTGGAGATCCGTGAACCTGTGAGGAAGGCATGACCGGAAGGAATCTCATCCGGCGGGTGAGGCTGGCCGTTGTGCTCGCGGTGTTCCCGGCGGGCCTCGCGGCGCAGGCGCCCGCGCCAGTGCCGCGCCAGCTCTCGCTGGATGCCGCCATTGGCCTCTCGGAGCAGAGCAGCGAGGCGATCGGGATCGCGCGCGCGGGGCTGCACCGGGCGCGCGCCGACGTCTCGCGGGCGCAGAGCGGCTTCCTGCCGCAGCTCACCGGCATCGCCAGCTATACCCGGACGCTCAAGAGCCAGTTCTCAGCACTGCAAGGGAACTCCGACAGTTCGAGCTCCTCCGCGTCGACGCCGTGCAGCAAGTTCGTGCCGAACTCCGGGCTCACGCTCAACCAGCGGGTCGATTCGCTGGAGGCCGCGGTCGCCTGTCAGAGCGGGAGCAACCCGTTCGCGGCGTTCAAGGATCTTCCCTTCGGCCGGCCCAACGAGTACGACCTGGGCCTGCAAGGGAGCTGGACCCTCTTCAACGGGATGCAGAACGTGGCCGATCGCGCGGGTGCGGTCGCGGGGAGGCGTTCCGCCGAGGTGGGGCTCACCGCGGAGCGGGCGCGGAACCTGCTGACGGTGGCGCAGGCGTACTACGACGCGCTCCTCGCCGGCCGGCTGCTGACCATCGCCGACTCGACATTGGCGCAGACCGACCGCACCCTGAGCGAAACTAAGTTGGCGGCGCAGGTCGGTAACAAGGCGGAGTTCGATCTGCTGCGGGCCCAGGTGGCGCGCGACAACCAGGTGCCGGTCCAGATCCAGCGCCGGGCCGCGCGGGAGGTCGCCTATCTGCGCTTGAAGCAGCTGCTGAACATCCCCACCGCCGATTCGGTGACACTCACGACGGCGCTCGAGGGTCCGGCCACGGCGCTCCCCGCTGAAGTGTCCGATTTCTCGTCCGACACGGCGACGAGCGAACGCGCGGGGGTACTGCAAGCCGCCGCAGCGCTCGATCAGGCGGCGGCCAGGCGCCGCGCCGCCCGCGGGTTGACCTGGCCCGCGCTGACCTTGAGCAGCACCTATACCCGCATCGCGTATCCGGAATCGGGGCTGCCCAGCCTGAACAGCTTCGTGACCAACTGGAGTGTGGTGCTCGGGGCCTCGGTGCCGCTCTTCACCGGCGGGCGGTTGAGTGCTGGGCGTTCCACCGCGGAGGCCAATCTCGAAGAGGCGGAACTCCGCCTGGCGCAGGCTCGTAAGGCCGCGGCGCTCGATGCGCTGACCGCGGCCACGCAGCTCAGTGCGGCCGAGGCGGGGTGGAGCGCCAGCGAGGGAACGGTGGGCCAGGCGGAACGGGCGTACCAGATCGCCGAGGTCCGCTACCGCGAAGGGATCTCGACCCAGACCGAACTGAGCGATTCGCGGATCCAGCTGCAGCAGGCCCAGGCGACGCGGGCGCAGGCGGCCCGCGACCTGCAGCTCGCGCGGCTCAAGATGGCGGTCCTTCGGGACCTCCCCGCCGGCTCCTGAGCCGGGGGTACACATGACCGATACTGAGAGAGCTATGCGCAGGCATTTTGTGAAGGGGCGGATCGCCGCGGCGGCCATCGTGCTGTTGGTTTCGTTCGGGGCCTGCGGGAAGAAGGCCGCCGCCGATCCCGCCGCGGATGATGCGGTGACGGTCGGGCCGGAGAACATCACGCTGGTGGCGCGGGATACGCTCCGCAGCGGACCGACGATTTCGGGCACCCTGGCCGCGGAGCAGGAGGCGGCGATCCGCGCGGAGATCGGCGGCCGGGTGATGCAGGTGCTGGTCGATCCGGGGCAGGAGGTCGCCCGGGGCCAGCTCCTCCTCAAGCTCGACGACACCGGGATCCGCGACAGTTGGCTTTCGGCCAAGAGCGGCTACACCTCCGCCCGGACCGCCGCCGATCAGGCCCACCGCGATGAGGAGCGCAACCAGCGCCTCGCCGATGCGGGCGCGCTCGCCCCGCGGGATCTCGAAGCGGCGCACCGCGCGACCCTGGCCGCCGATGCGGCGCTGGCCGATGCTCAGGCCCGGCTCTCGAACGCGCAGCTGCAGCTCGACCGCACCCAGATCCGCGCCCCCTTTGCCGGAGTGGTGAGCGAGCGCCCCGCCAACGCGGGGGACGTGGCGCAGGTCGGGACGATGCTCGTCACCGTGGTTGATCCGATCGGGATGCGGCTGGAGGGGCAGGTCCCGGTGGATCAGCTCACGGCGCTGCACCTCGGGACCGCGGTCAGCTTCACCGTGAGCGGACTCGGCGACCGCCGCTTCACCGGGCGGATTGACCGGATCAATCCGTCCGTCGATCCGGCCACCCGCCAGGTCCGCCTCCGGGTGAGCATCCCCAACGCCGGTCACGCGCTGGTGTCAGGTCTCTACGCCCAGGGCCGGGTAGGCACGGTGGCCCGGGTCGGCCTGGCGGTCCCAGCTTCCGCGGTGGACCTGACCGGTCCCTCGCCGACGGTGCGTCGTCTGCAAGGTGGCCGGGTAAGCGTGGTGCCGGTGCAGTTGGGCGTCCGGGATGACGTGGTGGGCCGGGTGGAGATCATCGGCGCCGTGGCCGCGGGGGACACCCTCCTCCTCGGCAGCGCCCAGGGACTCGTGGCGGGCACGCGCGTGCGGATGATGCTGACCGACACCATTCGCCGCTAGGAGATATCCATGGTCATCTCCGACTTCGCCATCAAGCGCCCGATCGTCACAATCACCGTGATGATCGCGCTGGTCGCCTTCGGGCTCGCGTCACTCCTGAACCTGCAAACCGACGAATTCCCCACCGTCTCCCAGCCGGTGGTCGTGGTGACGATCGCCTATCCGGGGGCCTCCCCCGCCACCGTGGAACGCGAGATCATCGAGCCGGTTGAGGAGGGGATCTTCTCGATCAGCGGGCTCGACGCCGAGAAGACCACCGCGACCGCGACCGACGGCCTGGCGCAGTTCACCGCGTTCTTCAGTTTCGAGAAGGATCTGAACCAGGCGACCCAGGACATCCGGGACGCCATCTCGGCCCGGCGCTCCGACCTTCCGGTCGAGATGAAGGAGCCGGTGCTCACCCGGATCGATCCGGGTGACTTCCCGGTGATGCAGGTGGCGCTCACCTCGGCTACGCTCACGCCGGCGGAGCTGACCCGGATCGCCGATCCCACGATCACGCGCGCCATCCGCGCCATCCCCGGTGTGGCCCAGGCCGACGTCGTGGGCGGGGTCAAGCGGGAGCTCACCGTCGAGCTCAGACCGGCCGCGTTGCAGGCCGCGGGAGTGAGTGTGGCCGATGTGGTGCAGGCGCTCACCAGCCAGAACCTGGCCGCCCCGGTCGGGCGGATTACCAGCGGGCTCAGCGAGACCGCCATCCGGCTTGAGGGGAGGCCCCAGCGTCCGGAAGATTTTGCCGAACTGGTCGTCACCCAGCGGAATGGACAGCCCATCCGGCTGGGCCAGCTGGCCACCGTGGCGGATGGGAGCCAGGAGCCGCGGACCCTCGCGTTCTTCGACGCTCAGCAGGCTGTCGGCATCGACATCAAGAAGACGCGCGAGGCGAGCACCACGGACGTCTCCCGCCGCATCCACGCGGCGGTGGACCACATTGCGGCGACGCTGCCGCCCGGCGTCCACTTCAGCGTGGTGCAGGACGCCGGGGTCCGGGTGCAGAACGCCGTCACCCACGTCGAAGAGGCGCTGATCGAGGGCGCGCTCCTCACCGTCATCGTCGTCTTCCTCTTCCTCAATTCCTGGCGCTCGACGGTCATCACCGGTCTCGCCTTGCCGGTGAGCGTGCTGGCGAGCTTCATCGCCGTGTGGGCCTTCGGCTTTACGCTCAACACGATGTCGCTCCTCGGCCTTTCGCTTTCGATTGGCATCCTGATCGATGACGCGATCGTGGTCCGGGAGAACATCGTCCGGCACATCGAACTGGGGGCGGATCATTACACCGCGGCGTTCGAAGGAACCGACGAGATCGGCCTGGCGGTCGCGGCGACGACCTTCTCCATCATCTCGGTCTTCGTGCCCGTCGCGTTCATGTACGGCATCGCCGGCCAATGGTTCAAGCCGTTCGCGCTGACCATCGCCTGCTCGGTGCTCGTCTCCCTCTTCGTCAGCTTCTCGCTCGACCCGATGCTCTCGGCCTACTGGCCCGATCCTGAGCTCGAGGCGCACCAGAAGGGCCCGATCACCCGGGTGCTCGAACGCTTCAACCTCTGGTTCAACCGCCAGGCAGACCGCTACCAGCGGGTCATCGCCTGGGCGCTCGACCATCGGCTGGCGATGGTCGGCATCGCGCTGGGGACTTTCGTCCTGGCGATCGTGATGATCGGGTCGGGTCACCCGGGCGCGGGCTTCACTCCGGACAGCGACCGGAGCGAGATCTTCCTCATCGTGGAATCACCGCCGGGCTCGAGTCTCGACTATACCCAGCGCAAAGTCGCCGAAGTGGTGTCCGTGCTGCGCCGCCATCCGGAAGTGGCATACGTCTATTCCACCCTTGGCACCCAGGTCTTCCTCAAGGCGCCCAGCGTGACGCAGGCCCAGCTGTACGTGCGGCTCACCCCCCGCGCCAGCCGCAGCATCGCGCAGAAGGATTTGGGGAGCCTGTTCCGCCGTGAGGTCTCCCGGCTTGGCGGCGCCGACGTGGCGGTCTTCACCAGCGGGTTCGGCGGCGCGATGAAGCAGATCCAACTGCAGCTCCGCGGCCCCGACATGGCCACCCTCACCGAGTTGGCCCAGCGCTTGGAAGCGGAAGTCCGGAAAGTTCCCGGGGCGGTGGACGTGGGCCTCTCGGTCGACGGGAACAAGCCCGAACTCAAGGTGGATCTCAACCGGGGGCTTGCCGGATCGCTCGGCATCACGGTGGGTCAGGTGGCGCAGTCGCTCCGCCCCGCCTTTGCCGGGCTGCACGCCGGCGACTGGGTGGACCCGTCGGGAGAGACGCGCGACGTCGAGGTGCGCTTCGCGGCGGCTTCCCGCGAGCGTCCCGCCGACCTCGCCAACCTTCCCCTCGTGGTGGGCCGCGGCGCCAACGGCGCGCCGAGCACCCTGCCGTTGGGTCAGATCGCGAACATCCAGCTCGGCTTCGGTCCGTCGCAGATTACCCACCTCGACCGGCAGAAGGTGATCAACATCGAGGGCAACGCCGAGGGGCCGCTCAATGGGGTGATGACGGCGATCCAGGCGCGGCTCAAGACCATTCCCCTGCCACCGGGGTACGACCTCTCGACCGGCGGCGAAGCGCGGGACCAGAACGAGGTCTTTACCCGCATCTTCACCGCGCTCTTCGTGGCGGTGCTGCTGATGTACCTGATCCTGGTGGTGCAGTTCGGGTCCTTCCTCGATCCGCTCGCCATCCTGGTTTCGCTGCCGCTCTCGCTCATCGGGGTGGTGCTGGCGCTCGCCATCACCGGAGATACCCTCAACATCATGAGCCTGATCGGGGTGATCCTGCTGATGGGGATCGTGGCGAAGAACGCCATCCTGCTCATCGACTTCGCCAAGTGGTCCCACGAGAAGGGGATGCCGTTGCGGGAGGCGCTCATCGAGGCCGGCCGCATCCGGCTCCGTCCGATCCTGATGACCACCTTCGCGCTGGTGGCCGGGATGATGCCGGTGGCGATCGGCCACGGCGAAGGGGCCGATTTCCAGGCGCCCCTCGGCCGCGCGGTGATCGGCGGCGTCATCACCTCGACACTGCTCACCCTGCTGGTCATCCCGACCGTCTACGAGATCCTCGACAACGCCCGGGAGTGGGCGACGTCGCTCTTCGGGCGAAAGCCGGTGGGGGAGTCGGCCGAACCGGCCCATCCGGTGCAGCACCCGGCGCACTGAGCCGGAGGCGGGGGTGAGGTTCCCACGGATGGGGGCACGAGGCCAGATTGGTCTCGTGCCCTCTCTGCTTCTGGTCCTCGCGCTCCTTGGCGCCGCCGCCCAGCGCCCCGTTTCCGGCGACAGTTCCGTTGTCGCCGCTCGCGCCGCCCTCGATCAGGGGAATCCGTGGCGCGCCAGCCAGCTCCTCCTCCCCGTGCTTGCCGATCGGACGCGGCGGACGCCGGAGGTAGAACTCCTCGCCGCCACCGCCGCGAGCCGCTGGGGGGGCTGGACGCAGGTCCGCGCGCTCATTTCCGATCGGCCGTGGCTCGATTCGCTGGATCAGGGAGCGGGGCGCGAACTCCTGGCGCGCGCCGCGCTCGCATTGGGCGACGATTCGATCGCGATGGTAGAGTCGCGCCGCGCGCTGACTCTGGCGGTCGATCCGGCGGGCCACGGCATCCGCCGAGTGCTCCTCGCGCGGGCGCTCGACCGGCTGGGACGGCTGGATGAGGCGGGTGTCGCCTACGCGACCGCCGTGGGAGAGCTCCCCGTCATCGGCCAGTGGCTCCGGCTCCGCGCCGTCACCGCGCTCGCCACCGGTCCTTCGATTCCGACCGCCGGTCCCGGCCTCGGTGATTCCCTGGTCCTCGCGCATTTGGCGCCAGCGATCGCCGCAGCGCTCGAACGCCGCGGCGCGTGGGCCACCGCGCGCGAGGCCTACCTGTCTCTCGGCGACACCGTCTCCGCCGCCCGGATGGCGGTGGCGCAGGCGCCCGACAGTGTCGCCCGCGCCGCGTTGCTCGCGGTGCTCGCGACCCCGCGACCGACACCGGTCGCCGCACCGCTCCTCTCCCTCCTCGATGCCTCGTTCCCCGCGCTCACTCCGGCGGAGCAGCTGATCGCGGCGCGGGCCGCGGGACGCGCCGGACAGTCGGCCCGGGCGGTCACCGGATTCGATGCCGCCTTCGCCGCGGGATTGGGGGGCGCGGATGACCGGTTCCAACGCGCGGCGGCGCTGGTCCGATCAGGACGCCCCGGTCCCGGCGCCGCCGCCTTCCACGCCCTCCTGGGCGACACTCTCCTCGGCGTCCGTGCGCTGTACGAGGAGGGGCGGGCCTTCCTCAGGCTCCACGCCGACAAGGAGGCGCGGAAGGCGCTAATGACCGTGGTCGACAAACATCCCCGCGACAGCACCGAAGCGGCGTCGGCGCTCTTCCTCCTGGCGGACCAAGCGGTCGATCACGGCGACGACGCTGAGGCGCGGAAACTCTGGCGCCGCCTGGCGCGGAGCTATCCGGCCGACCGGTACGCCAACTCCGCGCGATTTCAGGTGGCGCTCGTCACCTACTTGCGGCACGATTATCGCCGGGCGGCGCTCGCCTTTGACAGTCTGCGGGCACCCGGGGCCGGCGGCGGCGAGGCGAACGCCGCCGGATATTGGAGCGGCCGAGCATGGACCGCGGCCAAGGACACGGCGCGGGCGAGGATCAGCTGGCTGGATCTGGTCGCGCGGGTACCGGAATCCTATTACGCGACCGAGAGCGCTCGGAGAATCGGCGCCCCCTTGCCCTCGATCCCGGCCGCTGCCGCGCGACCTTCCGTGGCCGCTCCCTCGCGGATCGCCGATGCGGAGGGGCGGATCGGATGGCTCCGGCGCGCGGGACTCGATCAGGAAGCGCAGTGGGAGGTCGACGCGCTGGGGGCGTGGGCTGGCGACTCGGACACCCTGCTCGCGGCGGCGGCGGCGCTCTCCCGCCTCGATGAACCGGCGCTCGCGGCTCGGCTGGCGCGGATGGCGCTCACGCGCGGCGCCGCCGACTCCGCGCTTGCCGCGCACCTGCTCTATCCGCTTGATGCCGGCGAGGTGCTGGTGCATGAGGCGCGGACGCAGGGGCTCGACCCCGCATTCGCGGCGGCGCTCATCCGGCAGGAGTCGGGCTTTGACGCCGAGGCGGTGTCAGGCGCGGGGGCGCGCGGATTGATGCAGGTGATGCCTGATGTCGGCGCGTCATTGGCGCGCCGGTTGCATTTCCCCACGTGGGATCCGGTCCTCCTCTTCCAGCCCGACGTGAATCTGGAACTCGGCATGGCCCATCTGCGCCAGCTCTTCGACCGGCTGAAGGATCCGGTGCGAGTCCTCGCGGCCTACAACGCGGGGGCATCGAGGGTGAAGGTGTGGGGCAGCCGGCGCGGCGTGGACGATCCCGACGTCTTCATCGAACGGATCCCCTTCGCCGAGACCCGTGACTACGTGCGGACAGTGCTGCGAAATCGGGAGGTGTATCGGGCGTTGTACGGGTGGTGAGACGAGAGGTGGGAGAAGGGAGAAGGGAGAAGGGGAAAAAAGAGAGGAGAAGAAGAGGGGAACGCAGATGGGCCAGGTGGGCGATGAGGCGAGAGGCGGGAGAAGGGAGAAAGGAGAAGGGGAAAAAGAGAGGAGGAGAAGAAGAGGGGAACGCAGATGGGCGAAGGAAGAGTGGCAGGGCGGGTGAATCGAGGCGGGCGGAGCGGACGAAGCGAGCGGGGCGGGTGATGGCAGGAGGAGACCGATAGCGCACCGGTGTCATCCCGAGGAAGGCGGAGCCGACCGAGGGAT
>JBIOIC010000071.1:0-9934 GCA_044449625.1 Gemmatimonadales bacterium
CCGCAGTTGAGAGGTTCAGCGAGCGTACCTCCCCCGGCATCGGGATCTTGAAACAGAGCTCGGGATGCTTCTCGATGATCCGCTCCGGCAGCCCGGTGTCCTCCCGCCCGAAGACCAGCACGCTGTTCTTCGCGTATGGCGCCTCCAGGTAGCTCCGGCCGCCGTGGGCCGAGAAATAGAGACAGCGCTCCCGGGCGATTGCCTTGCGGAACTCGAACCAGTCGGGGTGGGTCCAGAGATCGACCTTGTCCCAGTAGTCGAGTCCCGCCCGCTTCAGGTGCTTGTCGTCGATCGAGAAGCCGAGGGGCTCGACCAGGTGGAGGGCGGTATCGGTCGCGGCGCAGAGCCGGGCGATGTTGCCGGTGTTGGGCGGGATCTGTGGTTCAAGCAGCGCGATGTGGAGCATCGTGGGACCGGTGAACGGTGAACGGTCAAGAGTGAACGGTGAACGGGACAGCAGCGTGGGTCAGGGCCGGAGCGCATCCCCGAAAAACGCCAGCAGCGTCTCCCAATGCCGCTCGGCGGCGGCGGCATCGTAGGCCGGCGTATCACGGAACACCCAGCCATGCTTGGCCTGGTACGTCTCGATCCGGTGATCGACCCCGGCCTCGGTAAGTGCCCGCTCCAGCCGCGCCTTCATCTCATCGGGGAACGATGAGTCCTCGATCGCTCCGGCAACGTACACCCGCGACTTCATCTTCGGCGCGAGGAGGTGCGGGCTCTCGGGGGCATCAGTCGCGAGCCGGCCGCCGTGGTACGACGCGGTGGCGATGATCCGGTCCGGGTAGGTCCCCGCCGCCGTAAGCGACATCAAACCGCCCCAGCAATAGCCGGTGGTGCCGATCTCGCCCGGCTTCACATCTGACTCAGCCGCAAGGTAGTCGAGGAGCGCACCGGCGTCGGACATGATATTGGCTTGCGTCGCCAGGGCGAAGAACTTCTCCATCAGGACCTTCCGCTTCGCGGGATCGGAGAAGACGGTCTTCGCGTCCATCGGCTCGTATGGCCCGGACCGATAGAAAAGGTCCGGCAGCAACACGAAGTAGCCGTGGGTCGCCAACCGCTCGCCGAGCTCCAACATCGCGGGGCGGATCCCGATCCCGTCCATGAACACGAGGACCGCCGGCCAGGGGCCCTTCCCCGCCGGGCGGTAGACGAAGCTCCGGCAGATCCCATCCCTGGTGGTGATCTGGATTTCGCGCACGGACATCTCCTAGAAGTGGTTTCAAAAGCTCACCACGGAGGCACGGAGCTCACGGAGAAAGCACGGAGGACACCGGTGATGGGGGCGGCCGGGAAAGTTCCGCTCTGGTGCGCGGGCCTTGGTCGGTTGTGCCCTACCGACTGGAGGTTCTCCGTGACCCTCCCTGGCCTCCGTGCCTCCGTGGTCCGTAGTTCTCGAAGTGGTTTGAAAACGCCATTCGCGAGGCCGCAAATCCAGCTTTCCGGGGCACCTCGGGCAGGTTTTGAAACGACTTCTAGGGGATTAGGCCAACCCGGTACACCGGTCACCCCCCCCGCGTATGCATCTCGCGCCGAGGATCCCGTCGCAGTCCCTCAACCGGGACCAGCACCCCGCGCGCCGGCGCCTGCAACCGCTCTTCGGCACCGCGATCTCTGCGAGCGGCCCAGACCGAGCTGATCAGCTCCTCCAGCTCGGCGTCGCTCGCGCCCTCCCGCAACCGGCTCCGAAGGTCGATGCCCCCCTGGGCATAGAGACAGAGCAGCCAGCTCCCGTCGGCGGTGAGGCGGCTGCGGTCGCAGTCACGGCAAAAGGGCGCCGTGGTGCTCGCGATGATCCCGAAGGTGGTCCCATCGGGGAGCCGGAATCGATCCGCCGGCATCGCTCCCCGTCCACCCACGGGTTCGATCGCGCCGTAGCGCGCACCCAGCCGAGCCAGGATCTCTTGTTGCGAAACGACCTCGTCCATCCGCCACCGGGTCGCCCCACCGACATCCATATACTCGATGAAGCGCACCTCGGCGCCGGCCTCGCGTCCGTAGTCGATCAGGTCGCCGAGTTCGTCGTCGTTGAAGCCCCGGATCACCACCGCGTTCAACTTGACGGTCGAGAAGCCCGCCGCGACCGCCGCCGTGATCCCTGCGAGAATGTCGCCGTGGCGGGTGGTCTTGGAGAATGCGCGCGCCCGCTCGGGACGGAGGGTATCGAGACTCACGGTAACGCGCGTGAGCCCCGCCGCGCGCAATGCCGGCACCTGCTCCACCAGCAGGAGGCCATTGGTGGTCATCGCCAGATCGCGCGGGGCGACCTGTTCCTTGAGCATCCGCACCAGCATCGGGAGGTCCTGCCGCAGCAGCGGTTCACCTCCGGTCAGCCGGATGCGGTCGGCGCCGAGGCGGGCGAAGACCCGGGCGAGCCGGGTGATCTCTTCGAAGCTGAGGATCGACTCCCGCGGGAGCCAGACGTACTCGTCCTCCGGCATGCAGTAACGGCAGCGAAGGTTGCATCGGTCGGTGACGCTGATGCGAAGCGAGCCGAGGGGGCGCCCCAACCGGTCGGAGAGGCGTAGAGGCGCAGAGGCGGAGGGGCGCAGGGGCGGAGATCGATCAGACATTGGTTCCCTCCGCCGAAAACGTTCCGCCGGGCGCGGTCGGATCGACCCAGGCCACGGTACCGTCGGCGTAGAACTCCTTCTTCCAGATCGGCACCCGCCGCTTGACCTCCTCGATCACGTAGCGACAGGCCTCGAACGCGGCGTCCCGATGCGCGGCGGCGGCGACCACCGCCACCGCGAGGTCACCGACCACGAGGGCGCCGGTCCGATGTTGCAGGGCGACCGCCCCCGACCAGCGCACCAGCGCCTCCGCCACGATCGCCCCGCACTCGGACTCGGCCATCGGCGCGTAGGCCGAATACTCGAGGCGGCTGACCCCGCGGCCGGCGTGGTGGTCGCGGACCGTGCCGACGAAGGTCACGACTCCTCCCCGGTCGGGGGCCCCGACTTCCGCGACCAGCGTCGTGACGTCGATCGGCTGGTCGGTCAGGAAGGGGCGGCTCATCCTCCCGCCACCGGCGGCAGGAGGGCGATCTCGTCCCCATCGGCGACCGCGGTTTCCAGCCGGACCTGACGGAAGTTCACCGCGCACAACGGCTTGGCGGGAAGTTGGACGGCGGCGGGAAGGATCTCCCTTACCGCGACGAGCGCGTCGGCCACCGTGGCGGGAAATGACAGCGTCAGCACGCAGCTCTCCCGCCCCACCACCTCGCCGTAGCGGGCCAGGAAGCGAAGGGTGACAGTGATGGTCCGGGCCGTGACAGCGGGCATGGCTCTCCCTGAAACACGAGAGGCCGCCCGCGGGCGGCCCCCAACCTGGTCCGGTCGGCATCAGCCTACCGGCTGCTCGCTGGGCTCGTCTTCCTCGGCCACCAGCGCCCGCAACTCCTTGCTGGGCTTGAAGACCGGCACCGGGCGGGCGGCGACTTCGACCGGATCGCCGGTGCGCGGATTCCTGGCCATCCGGGTCTTGCGACGGCGAATCTTGAAGGTGCCGAACCCCCGCACCTCGATGTTATGCTGAGCCTTGAGGGCGTCCTTCACGGCGTCGAGGAAGGCGTCCACCACGCGGGCGCAATCCTTCTTCGAGATCATGGGACCGGCCGTCCGGGCGATGGACGCGGTGACTTGTTCGACGAGGTCGGCCTTGGTCATGCATCCCCTCCGCCGGGGTTCCGGGCAGGCCTCGCGAGTGAGGCCATCAGGAGGAGACTCTACGAGCTTACCTGTTGACTGTCAAGGGGTTGGCCCCTCACCCCACGGTGGCGACCGGGGCGGCGCCGAGGAGATTGAGGAACTCTCCGAAGTGGGGATAGGCATCGTGGGGTCCAGGGGCGGCCTCGGGATGGTACTGCACCGCGAAGATCGGAAGCTCCCGGTGACGCAGTCCCTCCACCGTCCCGTCGTTCAAGTTCCGGTGGGTCAATTCGAGCGCTGAGGCGCCTGGAATGCGGGTTGTAGCCGGATCACCTTCCACGGCGAATCCGTGGTTCTGCGAGGTGATGAGGACCCGTCCGGTGGGAAGCTCGCGGACCGGATGATTCCCGCCCCGATGACCGTAGGGGAGCTTGACCGTACGGCCCCCGTAGGCGAGGCCCAAGAGCTGATGCCCCAAGCAGATGCCGAATGTGGGGATGCCCGAATCACCCAAGGCGCGGATATTCTTGCTGGCGTATTCGAGGGCGGCGGGGTCCCCCGGGCCATTGGAAAGGAAGAGCCCGGCGGGTTGCAGCTCCCTCACTTCGGCGGCACTGGTCCGCGCGGGAACCACCACCACCTCGCACCCGGCGGCAACGAGCATCCGCACGATGTTCCGCTTCATCCCGAAATCGTAGGCCACCACTCGGGGGCCCTGCCCGACCCGCTCCACCTTGTCGGTGCCGGCCCGAGAGGCCAAGTCGAGCCCTTCCATTGATGGGCTCGCGAGCAGGGCACTTTTGAGTTCCGCGGTCGGACCGGTCCCCTCGGCGATCACCCCGCGCATCGCGCCGCGGGAACGGAGGTGCCGGGTGAGGGCGCGGGTATCGACCCCTTCGATCGCGGGGATCCGGTGCTCCGCAAGCCACTCTCCGAGTCCCTGCGTAGCGCGGAAGTTAGAGGGGTGACGCGCCAGCTCACGCACCACCACCCCCGCCACCTGCGGCGCCCCCGATTCCATATCCTCGAGATTCACGCCGTAATTGCCGATCATCGGCGCCGTCATTACCACGATCTGCCCGAGGAAGCTCGGATCGGTGAAAGTCTCCTGGTATCCGGAGAGGCCGGTCGTGAAGACGACCTCCCCGAAGCCGTTCGCCATCGGCGCCAGCATCGATCCGGGAAACCAGGCGCCGTCCTCGAGCAATACAAAAGCGGGGCGGCCGGTCATCCGGCCACCCCGCAGCTGGTCCTTCGCGGCATCATCAACTCAGTTCTTCTTGGGCGCAGTCTTCGGTGCCGGCGCCGGAGCGGCGGGTGCGGGCGTGCTGGTGAGCGGCAGTGACGAGGCCGATCCGGCGGCTCCCGCCGGCGTCGTGGTATTGCCGATCGGGAACGGCGTCGCGGAGGGAGCTGGCAGGGTCGGCGTGGATTGCAGCTGCTGCTGCACCGCGCTCACGCTCTGCGAACGATTGGCCGAGAGCACCGAGAGGATCAGGGAGAGGAAGAGGAAGACCCCGCCGAGCCACCAACTGCCCTTGGTCAGGATGGTCACGGCCTGACGACCGCCGAGGACATTGCTGTCCATCTGGCCGCCGCCCATGGACGCAAGCCCGCCTCCGGAGCCGGCTTGCAACAGCACGACGACCGAGAGGAGCAACCCGACGATGATGACCAGCACGAGGAACAACGTGAACATGGACTCTCCTGAGCGGCCCCAATCCTAATCGAGGCGGGCCTTCCGAGCAACGGCCCGCCTCAGGCCGCGTCTCCCACGGAGGCCACGGCAGCCCAGCTTTCCGGTGTCAGACTCGCCCCGCCGACCAGAAGTCCGTCGATCTCCGGCTCCGCCAGGAGACCGGCGGCGTTCTGTGGATTGACGCTTCCACCATACAGCACCCGCGCTCGGCCGGGGTAGTTGAATGAGGCCAGCCGCGCCCGCAGGGTCCGATGGACCGTCGCCGCGTCCGCCGGAGTGGCGACCTTCCCGGTGCCGATGGCCCAGACCGGCTCGTAGGCGATGAGCACCCGGCCGAGCTCCGCCGGTGAAAGACCGGTGAGAGCAGCGTCCATCTGCCGGAGGACCACGGACTCGGTCTCCCCCGCTTCCCGTTCCAGCAGCGTTTCTCCCACGCAGAACAGGGGGACCAGACCGCCGTTCAGGAGCGCCCGGACCTTCCGCGCCGTATCGGCATCAGTCTCACCGAAGAGGTGGCGGCGTTCCGAGTGGCCGACCAGCGCGCCGGCGGCACCGGTTGCCGCGACGAGCGGCACCGACAGCGCGCCGGTGAACGCTCCCTTGGGCTCCCAGTAGATGTCCTGAGCGCCGACCCGCACGTCGGCCCGGTCGAGGAAGGCGCGCACCGTGCTCTCCAGCGAGACCGACGGGGGAAAGAACCAGAGCGACCGCCCCAGACGATGCCGTATCCGGGTCTGGAAATCGGCGGCATACTCCCGCGCCTCGGCCGGGGTCATCTGCATCTTCCAGTTCGCGGCGAACACGAAGTCGCGCATCAGGCGCCTCCGACGGGCTTTTGGAGCGGATAGAGTCGAACGTGAATGGCTCCGGTCGTGTCCCCCACCCAGAGACCGAGCACGTAGTCGGAGCCGATCTCGCGGGGGGAGAACTCGGGGGGGAACGTGACTGCGCCGAGCCACTCCCCCGACGGGGCGAGGACCGTCCAGGTGAGCGTCGCATCGCCCGGATGGAGATCGTCGAGTCCGGGAGCTTGGAGCCAGAGGTCTCCGGCTGGATCGACGAGGATCCGTCCCTGCGCCGGCAGGTAGTCGGGGAACGGCATGGAATCGAGCGAGGCGGTATAGATCGAATCGATCACCCCCCGACCCGGACCGGCATCGGCGCGACGGCGTCGCTTGTACTCGGCGATCAGCGACTCGGGCACGATCGCGGGGGATCGCCCGATCCGGATGGTGCGGACTGCCCGAGCGCCGACGTAGGCGGTGACCTCCGCCGCGGCTCCGGTACTGATCCAAACAGTGTCACCCCGAACGGCGAACGCCCCTACCCGCCCCAAGGGCCGGTTGGCCGGCACCAGCACCCGGGCTCCGTCTCCGGCCCGGGGCACCGGAAGCCCGAATGTCTCCCGGGATGGAAAGCGCCCGATCATATCGCGGAAGACGCCCTTCCGGCTGACCTGGAGGACCAACCCTGAATCCAGCCGGACCGACCAAGGGGCGCCGGGAAATGGGATCGGGGTCTCGTCGCGGAGCAGGACCAGGTCTCCTTCCACCGTCACTCCTTCCGGGATGTATCCGTTGCTGCCCGCATCGACCGGGATCGATGCGGTATCCACCACCGCCCCGTTGGGATCGAAGGTGGTGATGGTGCTGGTACCGATGTCGAAGGTGATCATCGTATCGGCGGGTCCGCGGAACACGGCCTGCAGCACCCGGAACTGTCCGATCCGCCGCCCGCTCCCGCCGATGGTATAAAGGAAGCGGCCGGCGGGGGAGAAGAGTCGCAGCAGGTTGGCCCCGTCGGCGATGACAATGCGCCCATCGGAGAGGCGGGTGAGACCGACAATGCGGCCGAAGTCCGCATCGGGCCCTGTGGTCGCCGCCGAGAGATCCAGCGACGGCGCAGTCCCGATGCTCCATCCCTGACCCGGGCCCCAGGCGGCCGCGCCGCTTTCAATGATCCGGACGCCGGCGCTGTCGCGGACAGCGACCGAGGGGCGCCGAGGCGGAGCGGCGGAGGGATGACACCCCCCTCCGCCCAGGGCCGCAACGGCCAGCGCAAAAGCTGCTCCGCCTCGGCGCCTCTGCGCCTCTCTGCCGGCCCTACGCATCATCGAGAGCCGCCACTCCGGGCAGGACCTTTCCTTCAAGGAACTCCAAGGCCGCGCCACCGCCAGTCGACACGTGGGTCATCGCCTCCGCAAGGCCGGCATGGACCACCGCCGCGGCGGAGTCCCCTCCACCCACGACGGTCACCGTCCCCTTCAGGGTCGCCTCCGCCATCGCGCGCGCCACCGCGAGAGTCCCGTGATCGAACGGTGGCGTCTCGAACACCCCCATCGGCCCGTTCCAGAACACCGTCCCCGCCGCTCTGATCCGGCGAGCGAAATCAGTCTCGGTCGCGGCGTCGATGTCGTACATCGCCCAGCCGGAGGGGATCTGATCCCGCGCCACCGATCGGGTCGGCGTGCCAGGTTCCAGCTTCTGCCCCACCACGGCGCCCGCGGGGACGATGAGCTTGCCGCCTCCCTTGGCGAGGAGCGCCTGGGCCATTTCGACGCGATCAGCCTCGACCAGCGAGGTCCCGGCTTCGAGTCCCATCGCCCGGAAGAAGGTGCAGGCCATCGCGCCGCCGAGGAGGATCTGGTCCACCTTGGGGAGGAGCGCCCCGATCAGATCCACCTTGCCCGACACCTTGGCGCCACCGAGCACAGCGACGAAGGGCCGCTTGGGCCGGTCCAGCGCGTCGCCCAGGTACCTGAGTTCGAGCTCCATCAGGAATCCGGAGACCGCCGGCTTGAGCAGATGGGCGACTGCCTCGGTGCTGGCGTGGGCGCGGTGGGCGGACCCGAAGGCATCATCCACGTAGAAATCACCGAGCGCGGCGAAGCGGGCCGCGAGCGCCGGATCATTCTGCTCTTCCCCCGGATAGAACCGGGTGTTCTCCACCACCGCAACACCGCCGCGCGGCAGCCGCTTGGTGACAGTCACCGCTTCGATGGCGAGGGCATCGGGAATGAAGGTGACGGGTGCGCCGAGCAGCCCTTCGAGCGCCGTTGCGCAGGGCCGAAGGGAGTAACGCGAATCGGGCCCGCCCTTGGGGCGACCGAGGTGCGAAAGGAGCACGACCCGGGCGCCCTTCTCCCGGAGGTAGCGGATGGTCGGCAGGGCGGCCCGGATCCGGGTGTCGTCGGAGACCCGGCCGTCGGCGATGGGGCAGTTGAAATCCACCCGGACGAGAGCGCGGCGGCCATCGAGTGCCGCGCCATCGAGCGACTGGAGCGTGCGTTTCACGTGGTGCTTCCGATGTACTGCATCAGGTCGACACACCGGGCCGAGTAGCCCATCTCGTTGTCGTACCAGGAGGAGATGTGCACCAGGGTCCCGTCAATGACGTTGGTGGAGAGCAGGTCCACCGTGCTGGAACTGAGGTTGCCGGTGTAGTCCACCGAGACCAGCGGTTCGTCGCTCACGGCGAGGACGCCCTTGAGGGGGCCGGCGGCCGCGACGGCCTTGAAGACGGCGTTCACCTCGTCGGTGGTGGTCGCCTTCTTCACCACGCAGGTGAGGTCGACGATCGAGACGTCAGGCGTCGGCACCCGGAGCGAGATCCCGTCGAGCTTCCCCTTGACCTCCGGGATTACGAGCGCGGTCGCCCGGGCAGCACCGGTAGTCGTCGGGATGATCGAGAGCGCGGCCGCGCGGGCGCGCCGCAGATCCTTGTGGGGCAGATCGAGGATCTGCTGGTCGTTGGTGTAGGCATGCACCGTCGTCATGAAGCCGCGCTCGAAGCCCCAGGTGTCGAGCACCACCCGGACCACGGGGACGAGACAGTTCGTAGTGCAGCTCGCATTCGAGATCACATGATGCTTCGCGGGATCGTACTTGAGGTGATTCACCCCGAAGACGGTGGTGAAATCCTCCCCCTTGGCCGGGGCGGAGATCACGACCTTCTTGGCACCCGCGGTGAGGTGCTGCGCGGCGGCGGCGCGCTCGGTAAAGCGCCCGGTCGACTCGAGCACGATGTCGACACCCAATGCCTTCCATGGCAGCTTCGACGGATCTTTTTCGGCCAGGACCTTGACTGACCTCCCGTCGACCAACAGGCCGTCCGGGACCGCCTCCACGGTGCCGTCGTAGCGTCCGTGCACCGAGTCGTACTTCAGCAGATGCGCGAGGGTTCTGTTATCGGTGAGATCATTCACCGCCACGAACTCGATCCCGGCGCCTCCCATCTTCTTCGCCGCGCGCATGACGTTGCGCCCGATGCGCCCGAAACCGTTGATGGCGATACGAATGGCCATGGTTGTTTCGCTCCTGAGTTGGGTAGCTAGTAGCTGGTGGCTGGTGGCTAGTAGCTGGTGGCTCGTAGTCCGTCATTCATGATGCATCGTCGGTCAGCGCCAGTGACCAGCAACTAGCTACCAGCCACTAGCTACTGGCTCACAACCTACCCCACCACCGGTCTCGCCCGCGCAAAGGTGACCCCGTCGACCCGCGCGGCGCCGGCCGCGATCAGCGCGGTGGCCGCCGCCGCCAATGTAGCCCCGGTGGTAAAGACATCGTCCACCAGAACCACCGCC
>JBIOIC010000072.1:0-9834 GCA_044449625.1 Gemmatimonadales bacterium
ACGACCCACGACCCACGACCATGCCCAACGCCGATCTCCTCGCCATTTACGACCAGGCCTTCTCGGGCGCCTCTTTTCACGGAGCGCCGCTCTGGGGGAGTCTTCGGGGAATGACCGCCGAAGAAGCGCGCCAGCGCCCCGCACCGGGCCGGCACAGCCCGTGGGAGCTGGTCCTCCACTGCGCCTATTGGAAGTGCATCGCTCGGCAGCGGATCACCGGCGACCTCTCGATCGCCCTGCCGCGCAGCGGGGCCAACTTTCCTGAATTGCCGGCGGTCCTGCACGACGCGGAGTGGAAGCGCGATCGCGCCCTGCTCAAACGGGAGCACGAGCTGCTCCGTGCAGTCATCCGGGGACTTGCGCCGAAGGTGCTGCCGAAACGCGCCGGGAAATCACGCTGGACGGTGCGGGAAACGGTGGTGGGGATGGCCTCGCACGATCTGTATCACGCGGGGCAGATCCAGTTGATCAGGAAGCTGGTGGGGTAGGGGAGAAGAGGGGAAGAAAAGAGGAGAAGGGAAGAAGAGGGGAGGAGGGGAACGAGGAGAGGAAAGCTAGCGAAGACGAGGGAATAGGGTCGCCTCGGAATCCGGACGACGCTTTCGTCTCATCGCCTCCTCTTCTCCTCTTCTCAGCCCCCCTCCATCCCGATCTACTTGCGCCTGCCGATCGTCAACTTGAAGCCGTCGGGGTCGGTCACGCCGAAGTCGCGGGTCCCCCACTCCTGATCGGTCGGCGGGGCGTCGAGGGTCTGCCCCCGGGCGGTGATCCGGGCCGCAATCTGGTCCACGTCCTGGGTGGTGTTCAGGTAGAAGCGCGCGCCCACGCCCTTGACCCGGTCCCGGCCCTTGGCGAAGTCATCTTGGCCCAGCATCACCGAACTGCGCCCCGCCTGGAGCCGCATCCCCATTACGCGGCCCTCCCACTTCCACTCCTCCGCCACCACGAATCCGAGCACGTCCCGATACCAGTCGCGGCTCTTCATCAGGTCGTTCACCGTGAAGCTGCAGGTGATCTCGCTCAGGCGGAGCGTTTCCGGCTGCTTGCGGGGCAGGTGCTTTCGGGCTGCGGGCTTCGCCGCTGTCTTGCGGGCGGCGGTCTTTCGCGCGGGGGTCTTTTTCTTGGCGGGCTTCTTCTTGGCGGCCACGGGGCGCTCCGGATGGGGACGGCGGAAGCTGATGCGGGAATGGGAAAAGGGGAAGGGGCGTGAACCCTCCCGTTCAGCAGTCCGTAGGGCCACTATTCATCAGTTGTGATTGACCGGGGGGAGGCGAGTCCTCCTTTCCCTTTTCCCTTTTTGTCCCTCGAGGCTTTCGATGCGGCTCCTTTCCCGCCGCTGGCTGATTCTGCTTCTGGTCGCCGTCCCGCTGGTCACCGCCGGGGTCGTCGCCCGGACCCATCGCTCTCCCGCCGGTCCCTGGCTGGTGGAGCAGGTGATGGAGCGGGTGGCCAGCCAGTCGATCGATACGATGACGGCCAACGCCGTCTACGAGAAGACCGCCCGCGGCCTCCTCGATGAGCTGGATGACGGCTATGCCGAGCTGTACTCGCCGGAGCAACTGGCGTCGTTCCAGCGTGAGACGATCGGGAACAAGTACGCCGGTCTCGGCATGAGCGTCGAGCTGGAAAAGGACTCGATCCTGGTCGGGCGGGTCTTCGCCAATACTCCCGCCGCCACCGCCGGGCTTCAGACCGGCGACCGCATCGTCAAAGTGGATGGAGTCGCCGTCACGGGGATGGGCCTCGATGGGACCACGTCCCGGATCCGCGGCCCGGTGGGGACGCCGGTGACGGTCACCATCCGCCGCTATGGCGATGCCGACGTGGACCTCCACGCCATTCGGGCCGAGGTGCACGTCCCCGCGGTTCCGTTTGCGGTGATGCTCGAGGGGAAGGTGGGTTACATCCCGTTGCAGCGCTTCAATGAGTCGGCCGACAGCGAAGTGGCCGATGCGGTCGCGAAGCTGAAGCGCGCGGGGGCCACGAGCTTCATCCTCGATCTGCGAGGCAATGGCGGAGGATCGCTCGACCAGGCCATCAAGATCGGCGGGCTTTTCCTGCAACCGGGGAAGCAGGTGGTGGCGGTGCGCTATCGGGCCCAGCCGAGTGAGGTGGGCACGGCCCAGGGTTCGCCGGTCCTCCACCAGGAACCGATGGTGGTGATGGTCGATGGCTACACCGCGTCCGCGTCGGAGATCGTGGCGGGCTCGCTCCAGGACCACGACCGGGCCCTCGTCGTCGGGGAGCTCTCCTTCGGCAAGGGGCTGGTGCAGAGTCTCTTCCCGCTGGATCAGGGCTGGGCGATGAAGATCACCACCGGCAAGTGGTATACGCCGAGCGGACGGAGCATCCAGCGGCCGCGGGCCAAGGACGGGTCGCTCAAGAGTGGCACGCCGGACACGACCCGTTACCGGAGCGACGATGGCCGGGCCTTGAAGGGGGGCGGCGGCATCACGCCGGATGTGGTGGTGAGTGCCGATACGCTGACGCTGGTGGAAAAGGACTTCGCGAAGCGCCTGACGGTGAAGGGTGGCGAGGTGGCGGTGGCGCTGAACCGACTCGCGCGGGAGCTGGCGGCCGGGGCCAAGGGGAACTTCACGGTGACGCCGGTGTGGCGCGACTCGCTCTACGCCCGCCTGACCGGCGCCGGTGTGCAGCTCACCCGGACTGAATTCGATTCGGCGGAGCGGGTGGCGGACCGGCTGATCGATCTGCGAGTGGCCCAGATCGTGGGTGAGGATTCACTGGCCTTCCTGCACGACGTCTCCAATGACGCGCAGCTGCTTCGGGCGTTGCAGCTGGTGCGAGGCGCCAGGACCCAGCCGGCGCTCCTGGCGGAGGCGACGAAGTAAGCGCGAGGGGATGAGGCGAGGAGGAGAACGCAGCTCCGCGGATGGGCTGCGTTTTCAGTTCCGCCAACGAAATCGCGGCCCCGTCACGTCCCGGAGCCGCGTTCACCTCTTCACCTCATCTTCTCTTCTCCGCCGTCTATTTGGCCCGGTCGAGGTACTGCCCGCTCGCGGGATCGACCCGGACCTTCTCCCCGTTGGTGATGAACTCTGGAACCTGGATCGTGACGCCGTTGGCGAGCTTGGCCGGCTTGGTGCTCGCCGTCTTGGTCGCGGTCTTCATGACAGGCGTGGTGTCCACCACTTCGATCTCCATCACCTTGGGGAGCCGGATACCGATCGGCCGGCTCTCGAGCCACTCCGCCTGGATCTTGACCTCTGGCTGCAGCCACTGCTTCAACTCACCGGTCGTCTCATCGTCGAGGACGAACTGCTCGTAGTTCGAGCCGTCCATGACGTGGGTCCCCTGGCTGTCCTGGTAGAGGACCTGCATCTCCTTCGTCTCCAGCCGCGCTTCATCGACGAAATCGCTGGCGTTGATCCGCTGATCGAAGGTGTTGCCGCTGATGAGGTGACGGAAGCGGACCTGCACGAAGGCGCGGAGGTTGCCCGGCGTACGGTGCTGGAAATCCATCACCCGGCAGGGCTGGCCCTCCCACATGATCACGTGGCCCTTGCGGATGTCGGTGGCCTTCATCGTTCGGTGCTCCAAGTGGTCGCTGGCGGGCGCGGGGCCCCGGGGATCAGCAGGCCGGGAATATAGACGGCCGGAGGCCCCGATGGTACGGCCCCGCGCCTAGAAGAGCCTGAAATTCAATCCGGCGAGCAATTGAAAGGGGTTTGGCCCCGTGACGATGGTCCAGCGCACTTCGAAGTAGGGCCGGGCGAGATAGCTGGCGGGTTTGGTGGAGGTGATGCCCATGACGAAGTCGGGTCCGATGCGGGTGGTGTTGGAGACGGTACTGCTTCCGCCGTTGCGAACGATGCCGAGTCCGAAACCGAAATACCCGCCCTTGCCCGGCTGACCGAAAGGGCCGAGGATGTCCAGGTTCAGCTGCCCCTGGGTCGCGTTATCCTTGAAATAGAGGTCACCGCTCGGCGCGAGGTCGACCTTGGGCGAGAGGGGAAGCCGAGCCTGCAGGCCGAGCCCCGGCGCCTTGTCGGTCCAGTTGTAGCCGGCGTGGATCCCGATCAACTGCATCCCGACCGCCGCGAAGGTCATCTGCTGTGCCGCCGCCGGCCGCGGGAACGCCAGCACGGCGGCGCAGCAGAGGAGAAGGGCGGGGAAGGCTGCGGTCGGGAAGCGACGTGGCACTCAATGCCTCGGTGGTAGGGATACGAGGAAACTAATGCCAAAGACAAACAGGGGCGCATCGCGGTGCGCCCCTGCTGTCGTCTGTTCGGCTCGTTTCCCGAGGCCTGCGCTTACTGGCCCTTCTTGTCTTGCTTCACGGCCTTGTGATCGTGCCGGGCGTCGCGACGATCCTGCCGCAGGTCGCGGTGGTCCTTCCGCTCATCGCGGTTGTCCTTGCGAATGTCGCGCTTGTCGGTCTTGAGCTGCTGGCCCGTGGCGCCGTTGGCGCGATCCTGCTTGAGATCCTTGCGATCCTGGTGCTCGCTCCGGTTGTCCTGGTGGACATCGCGCTTGTCGTGGCGTACGTCCTGCCGATCATGGCGAAGGTCACGTCGATCGTGCTGGGAGCGGGGAGCGGGGGTGGCCTGGGCCGGCGGAGCCGCCGGTGGGGTCTGGGGCTGCTGGGCCGCGGCGCTCGCCGCCACGGCGCCGCTCAGGGCGAGAACCAGGCCCAGTCGCTGGATGCTGTGCATTGTGATGCTCCTTCGGGTGTCGGTTGAGGTACCGCCAAGATGCCTTGAGGACGGGGCTGCCGGCGCGCCGTTAAGTCATGCACGGATCGTGCCGTCTCGGGGGGTGTGAGGCCCCGCGGTGCGCGGTATCTTTCCTGGTCGATTTCCTCCTCCGAAGCGAGAGGTCATGAAGAGAGCCGTCGCGTTGGCCCTGATCGCGATCGGGCACCCCGCCGTGGTGCGCGGTCAGTCGGTCTGGCTCGACCGCTCACCGGGGACGATGGTTGCGCTTGAAGCGATGCGCCCGACGCCGGCCGAGCATGTCACCATCGGTCCGGGGTGGGTCTGGTTTGCGACGGCCCAGGTTCCGGTGTCGCGGACGGCGGCGTTCATCGCCGAGCTTCCATTCGTGGTCAACGATGCTTCGGCGGTGGCGCCGGGGTCTCCCCGTTCGACGATGGGGAATCCCTACGTGGGGTTTGTGCTCGATCGGAAGGAACGGACCAGCTGGTACGATGTCGGGATCCGTCTCCCCATGGTGGACAGCTTGGCCAACGCCGCGGCCGCGACCGGGATCTTCACCGACTTCGATCGATTCGACGCCTGGACCTCCCACGTCGTGCCCATCAGCGCCCACATCAACTATCAGTCAGCCGAGAGCGGCGCGATGACCATCGTGCGGGTGGGCCCCACGCTGATGATTCCGACCGCCGGCACGGGCGCCCCCGCGGAATCCCAGCTCCTCCTGGATATTGCGATGCTGGGAGGGTATCGAAACCGGCGGATCGACGTGCGGGGCGGGTTCACCGGGCGGATGCAGGTCTCCGGTACGAATGGGAATGTGGCGGGCCGGTTGCAGGTGGCCGCGGGGGTCACATTGGGCGTGCGGCTCGGATCGGTGGAACCGACCATCGGCTTTCGGCTTCCGGTCTTTGGCCAGCTGAAGGACTTTCTCGCCCACGTCGTGACGCTCGGCGTGACGGTGCATCCATGACCCAGCGCGTGGCGCAAACGCTGGCTCAGACCTCAGGTCCGGTCTGGTGGCCGTTGGCTCTCGTCTTCCGGCCGGCCCACGCGGGGGTGGCGCGGGTGCGGCGAGCCTGGTTGGCCGCCTTTGTCGTGACGGTGGCGCTCGCCGCCTTCGAGGCCATCGTCAACCTGAGCGGCATTCCCGTCACCATCGGCGGGATCACCTTCCCGCTTTCCATATATCCGCCGCTGGTGGTGACAATCTGTCTGGCGCTCTGGCTGGGTCCGATGTGGGCCGTCATCCCCGCCTGGACGGCGACTTTCGTCAGCGGGCTGATCGCGGGGATGGCAGGGCCCCTCGCCGCGCTTTTCGCCTGCGCGACCCCGCTGGAGGTCGTGATCCTCTGGGGTTCGTTCGTCATCCTCGACCTCCCGCCCGACTTGCCCCGCTGGCGCCACGTCTTCGCTTATGTCGGTGTCGTGCTTGTGGCGGCCACCGCCTCCTCACTCGCGGGACTCCTGTACATCGATTCGCTCCAGCTCGACGTCCTTGCGGGTCAGCGGATCTGGGAAGGGTGGATTCTGGGTGACGTCCTCCAGCTCACCCTGTTGGGCGCGCCGATCCTCCATTGGGCGGGGCCGCCGGTGCGGCAGTGGGTCGATCGGCACCTTGACGCGCCGCCCCGATTCGCCGTCAGCTATACCCGGAGCGTGTTGATCGTCGCGACCCTGGTCGCGGTGCTGGTGCTGGTGGTATTTCAGGGCGTCTGGCGGGTGACGCTCTCCCTCGATATCCCCGCCAGCGCGCGCACCGCGACCGGGGAACCACTCCTGCCCCGGTTGCGGGAGATGGGGCTCTTCGTTGGCCTGCTCGTCGCGGTCACCTTTGCCACTACTACCGCCTTCGCCGCGGCACTGGCCCGGCTGGGGGAGCGGGAGCGCGGAGTCAGTCAGCGCGATCCGCTCACCGGCACGCTCAACCGCCGCTCCTTCGGCCCCCATTTTCAGCGCGAGGCCGATCGCAGCCACCGGCTGGGGATGGGACTCTCGCTCCTCTTTCTCGATGTGGACCACTTCAAGGGATTGAATGACAGCTGGGGCCACGAGATCGGGGATCAAGTCCTGCGGCAACTGGCGTATCGGATCCAGGCGTCGATCCGGGAACACGACCTCCTCTTTCGCTGGGGGGGTGATGAGTTCGTCGTGCTGATGCCCCATACCCTCCCGGCCGACGCCGCGGTGCTGGCCGAACGCATTCGGGCGGCGATCTCCGCCGAGGCGCTGGTCCGGGAATCGGTGCCCGCGCCGTTGCACGTCACGGTAAGCCTCGGCGCAGCCGGCCTCTCCTCCAAGCCCTTTGACGCGGAGGTATTGCTCGGTTGTGCTGACCGCGCCCTCTATGGCGCCAAGAGCCTGGGGCGGGATCGCGTGGGGATCGCGGAATAGCGAGGCTGGATCTGCGGGTAACCTGAACGAGCGTGCCCCCGATCGGATTTCGATCGGGGGCGCGCTCATACCTCGCACCTCTCACCTCGCACCCTCCCCCTGGACGGAGAGGATTGCGACATCGGGTACCGGTTTGGGGGTCAGTGTGATGGTCCACTCCTCGCTGCTGCGGATCGGACGGACGTGGGCGGTCGCGGGGACGGCGGTGCCGTCTTTGGCTCGGAGCGAAGCATCTCCGTGGAAGGGGCGGCGCTCGCGCAGAAAGGTGACGATCCGCACCTCATCTCCCCGTTCACTGAAAAGGCCGAGCACCGGGATGAGTTGGAGCGCCTCGGCCCGATCGGCGTAGCCGAGCAATTGGGCGAGGGCGTCGTTGGCGGCCACGAGGCGGCCGGTCGCGGTCAGGCGGCCGGTAGAGACCGGCAACTCTTCCAGCCAGGCGCGGTAGCGCGCTTCCGATTCGCGCAGCGCCGCCTCCACCCGCAGACGCTCTTGCGCGGCGAGCCGGAGGTCGGCCACCTGCTTTCGCAGGGCGACGATCTCCTGGACCAATTCGTTGCGGGAGCGATGATGATCATTCATGGGTTCGGAATCCGTTGTGCTAGTGGATGCCGAAGTGGCGCCGCAATGCACAGCCGGAACTGATCCGCACGGCGTTCCGTCCCGATGCCTCCTCGCAGGTGGCGCGTTTCGCGCCAGATCGAGGCCGCCGGCGTGGGCTGGACGGGACCGGCCCCGGCCTGCAACTTGGCTCCCCATGAGCGCTCTTTCCGGACCCGGAAGCCGGGCCGACAGCCACGGCGATTCGCTGGACCGGGTGTACGTGGTCCAGGCGATCGGGCTGACCTTGGTGAGCTGGCTCTTCCTCGGCGTGCTGGGCTTTGCGGGATATTTGGGGCCCGCCGTCGAGGTCCTCCTCTTCCTGCTGGTGCCCTTGGCAGCGCTCGGGATCAGCCGGACGATGCACTGGATGCAGTCGGGGCTCGCAAGCGCCTTCATCAATGAGCTCTTCGCCGGCCGGGGCGAGACCCCGCGGCGGGACTACAGTCTGCAGGATTCCTATGTCATCCGAGGACTCCACGACCGCGCCGTCGATTCCTATCTTCAGCACATTCTCGCCCACCCCGACGACGTCGAGGCGTGCTTTCGGTTGAGCGAAGTCCATTGGCGCCAGCGCCACGATGCCGTGGCAGCCGAAGAGCCGCTGCTCGACCTTCGGCGGCGGGAGCTGAGCCGCGAAGAGAGCCGGCGGCTTGCTCGTGCGCTCATCGACCTGTACGAGGCCTCCACTAACGTTCCCCGGCTCCGGATCGAGCTGGCCCGTTTTGCGAAGGAGTTTCCTGGCGGCGCGGCGGCCGCGGGGGCGATGCGGCGGTTGAAGGAGTTGAGCACGTGAAGATGCGGGCGATCCTGGGCGCAGTGATCGTGCTGGCGGCTTGCCGGATTGACCGCGCGCCGCCGCCGGCCAAGATGGCGGTGGTTGACACGACCGTTCCCGCCGGTCCACTGGGAGAGGCGATCCGCCGCGGGCGGGGGATCATGCTCGCCACCCGGGAGAGTCTCCCCGATCAGGTCGGCAACAGGCTCCGCTGCGTGAGCTGCCATCTCGACGAAGGGCGCCGGCCGGAGGGGACGTGGGTGGGCGTCTACGCGCGATACCCGCAGTACCGGAGCCGAAGCGCCTCCATCCAACTGATCGAGGACCGGGTCAACGACTGCTTTGAGCGGAGCCTGAACGGCAAGGCGCTCCCGGCCAACAGCCGGGAGATGCGGGACATCGTGGCCTATCTCTGGTGGCTCTCCCGCGGCGTGCCGGTGGCGGAGCCTCCCGCGAAGGAAGCAAGTCGCTTTGCCGGTTTCCGGGCCGACACGGCCGGCGGCCGCGTCCTCTTTGGCCAGCAATGCGCCCTCTGCCACGGCGTTTCCGGTGAGGGCTCGGCGGCGGCGCCAGCGGTCTGGGGCCCGCAGTCCTACAACATCGGCGCGGGGATGGCACGTGCGAACAGCGCCGCCGCCTTCATTCGGGCCAACATGCCGTTCGCGGCACCCGGCACACTGACCGATCAGCAGGCGCTCGACGTCGCGGCATACATCGACTCACAGCACCGCCCCGATTTTCCCGCCAAGGCCGGTGACTGGCCCAATGGCGGCGCACCCCCCGACCTGCCCTATCAGGTCCGCGCGGGACGACAGTGATGGTCGTGCATCTCACTTCCTTTCAACCGGAGGTCCCCATGCAGCCCTTTGAGTTCCCCCCCGCCACCCGGCGCGGCTTCGTCGGCCGAAGCGCGGCGGCGCTCGCCTTCGGCTTGACCGCGTCGTTGCCCCGCTGGGTGGAGGCCGAGAGGCCGGTCCGATCTTTCGATCCGGGGACGCCGAGCGATGGCTGGATCAAGCAGTTGCGGGGGAAGCACCGGCAGATGTTCGACATGAAGACGCACGAGGACGGAGTCGGTCTGCTGCACGTACGGAACTACCTCAACGCCTATCGGGACGCCTACCATCTGCCCGACAACGAAGTAACGGCGGTGGTGAGTCTCTACGGCATGGGACTGCCGATGGGCTTCGATGATGCGATGTGGGCCAAGTACCCCTTCGGCGAGGCGATGAAGGTCACCGATCCCAAGACCAATGCCCCGGCGAAGCGGAACCTGTTCTATAAGCCGCAACCGGGTGACACGATGGCGTTCGGGTTTCTCGACTCCTCCTTCGATCAGATCGGCGCGCGGGGCGCGGTACTGATCATGTGCAACAACGCGCTCGG
>JBIOIC010000073.1:0-9833 GCA_044449625.1 Gemmatimonadales bacterium
CCCCGAGGGCATAGGTGACCTCCATCAGGTCGTCGGGCCCCTGTCCCTGCAGCGCCATGATGCACTCCTCGATCTCCAGCGCGTTGCCGCAGGCGCGGCCGAGGGGACGATCCATCGCCGTCACCAGCGCGACCGTGCGGCACCCCCGCGCCTCGCCGGTTGCGATCATCGTCCGCGCGAGGGTGAGCGACTGGTCGAGCTGGGTGAGGAAGGCGCCACTCCCGCTCTTCACGTCGAGGACGAGGCCGGTGAGGCCTTCGGCCAGCTTCTTCGACATGATGCTGGCGGTGATGAGCGGAATGCTCGCGACGGTGCCGGTCACGTCGCGGAGGGCGTAGAGCTTCCGATCCGCCTTGGCCACCTCGGGGCTCGCCATCAGCATCGCGAGGCCGAGGCGGCGGGTCTGCTCCTCCGCCTCCCGGAGCGAGAGGCCGACGCGGAAGCCGGGGATGGACTCCAGTTTGTCCACCGTCCCACCGGTATGACCGAGGCCGCGGCCCGACATCATCGGCACCGCGACGCCGCAGGCGGCCACCATCGGAGCGAGGACGATGGAGACCTTGTCCCCCACCCCGCCGGTCGAATGCTTGTCGACGCGCGGAGTGGCCCAGCCGTCGAATCGGAGGCGGTCGCCGGACTCGAGCATCGCGTCGACCAGGGCCGCGAGCTCTTCGGGCGTGAGACCGCGCCAGACCACGGCCATCGCGAGGGCAGCCATCTGGTAGTCGGGAACGCTCCCGGCGGTGAAACCCGCGATGAGCTCCCGCCATTCGCCGGGAGAGAGGGCGCCGCCGTCGCGCTTGCGTTCAATGAGTTGGGAGACGAGCATTAGTGGGTCATCCTGAGCAAAGCCGTCCCCCGTGCCGAGGGAGCAAGTGATGCGACCGACCGCTTACGCGCTGGCCGCCCTATGCCTGATCGCCGCACCTGTCGCGGGGCAGACCGCCGCCGACCACATCCAGATGGGGAAGGCCGTGGAGGATCTGGATCCGCAGACGGGGCTCAAGCACTATGAGATAGCGCTCCAGCTCGATTCCAACAACTACGAGGCGCTCTGGCGCGCGTCGGATGCGATGGTGGACGTCGCCAAGCAGACCCCCGACAGCGTCAAGAGCCCGGGCCGGGACTCGATGTACGCCGCCGCCGAGCTGCTGGCCCGCCGCGCGGTGGCGGCCGACTCCAACGGGGCTGAGGGCCACTTCGTGCTGGCCCAGGCGGTGGGACGCGCCTCGCTCACCAAGAGCAAGAAAGAGCGGGTCAAGCGGGCCAAGGAGATCCGCGATGAGGCGCTCCGCGCCATCGCCATCGACCCCGGCCACGATGGCGCCTACCACGTCCTCGGCCGCTGGAACGCCGAGATCATGCGGCTCTCTGGAATGACCCGATTCTTCGCCAAGACCTTCCTCGGCGGCGCGGTCTTCAACGAGGCGAGCTGGAACAACGCCCAGAAGTTCATGGAAAAGGCCGTCGCCTTGAACCCGAATTATATCTACCACCATCTCGACCTGGGTGAAGTCTACGTGGACCGCGAACAGTGGCCGGCGGCCCGGGCCCAGTTGCAGCAGGTGGAGTCGCTCCCCGTCACCGATGCGATGGACCCGACCTACAAGGCTGCGGCGACGGCGCTGCTCGCGAAAATTGCGAATAAGCAGTAGCGGGTCGGGGTCGGGGGTCGGAATGACAGGCGCCCATCACCGAATGCTCACGACTCACGACCCACGACTCACGATTCTTCTGGGACTCACATGACCGACGATGTTGCGCAGTTGAAGGCCCGGGTCCAGGCGCTCGAGATGGAGCGCCGCCAGCTCCTCACGGTGGTCGAGATCCTGGAGGAAATCGGCGGGGCGCCTCAGTTCACCGACATCGTGCAGGCGGTGGCCCGTCAGCTGGGCCAGGCGCTCGGCCTCGACCGTTGCTCCATCTTCATGGCCGAGAAGGGGGGTCGCTCGGCCCGGTTGGTGGCGAGCTTTGAAGATCCGAGCATCCGCAATTACATGGTCGACCTCGATCGCTACCCCGAGCTCCGCCGCGCGCTGGAGACCGGCCAGACGGTGGTCATCCCCGACGCCGAGATCGATCCGGAGCTGCACGCGGCGCAGAAGACGCTGAAAGACCGGAAGGTCAAGAGCATCACGGTGGTGCCGATCCGGTGGAGGGGGGTCGCGATCGGGGCAATCTTCCTGCGCACTTTCCGCGACGGACAGTCCTTCAGCGAGAGCGACATCCGCTTCGTCGAAGTGGTCGCCTCCCTCACCGCCAAGGCGCTCCGGAACGCGCACCGGATCCAGCGGCTGCAGGAACGCCGCGGCGACGGATCGGCCGCGGCCTCCCGGGAGCGGAGCGTACTGGCGGAGTTCCTCCGCCGGCTGCTGACGCAGGCCGCCGCCCGCGGCGGCGACACCGCGCTGCCGCACGCGACTGCGGAGGAGCTGGACCGCCTCGTCGGGGTCACGCTCACCGTGCTGGCCCAGGAAGCCGACCAGCGCTGAGTCGCGTGGCCGATCCCGCCAAGCGCGCGGCCGAGCTCCGCGCCCGCCTCGAACGCGCCAACCACCTCTACTACGTCGCCGACGCGCCGGAGATCTCCGACGCCGAGTACGACCTCCTGCTGCGCGAGCTGCAGGCGCTCGAGCGCGACCATCCCGAGCTCGCCGCTGCCGACTCCCCGACACGGCGGGTGGGGGCCGCACCGGCCTCGGCGCTGATCAAGCACGCGCACCGCGTCCCGATGTTGTCGCTCGCCAACGCCTTCTCGCCCGAAGAACTTCTGGCGTGGGAAGACCGGAATGCGCGGCTCAATCCCGACGCCCGCGGCACCGGCTATACCACCGAGGTCAAGATCGACGGCGCCGCGATCAATCTCACCTACGAGCACGGCCGCTTCGTCCTCGGTGCCACCCGCGGCAACGGATCGGTGGGCGAGGACGTCACCCAGAATCTGCGGACCATCCAGGACGTCCCGCTGGTGCTCAAAGCGAAGGGCCACCCCGCCCTGATGGAGATCCGGGGCGAGGTCTACTTCACCCGCGAGGCGTTCCGCGCGCTGAATGAACAGCGGGAAAAGGACGACGAACCGCTGTACGCCAACCCGCGGAACAGCGCCGCCGGTTCGCTTCGCCAACTCGACCCCGAGATCACCCACCGGCGCCGGCTGCGGCTCTTCACCTTCCAGATCGCGGTGATCGACGGGAAGCTCGGTGCCCGGACCCAGTGGGAGGTGCTCGATCTCCTGGAATCGTGGGGCCTGCCGGTGGAACCTCACCGCGCGCGCCACGCCGACCTCGCGTCCGTGCAGCGGAAGATCGTCGAATACGAATCGCTCCTCCCCGCCCTTCCCTTCGACGCCGACGGCGTGGTCGTCAAGGTCGATGGCCTCGCGATGCAGGAGGACCTCGGGATCGTGGGGGGGCGGGAGCCGCGCTGGGGAATTGCGCGGAAGTTCGCCCCCGAAGTTGCGCGCACGAAGCTCCTCACCATCGGACTCAATGTGGGGCGCACCGGTGCTGTGACCCCCTACGCCGAACTGGAGCCGGTCGAGGTCGGCGGTGTCACCGTCTCCTCGGCGACGCTGCACAATGAAGACCAGATCGCGCAGAAAGACATCCGCGAAGGGGACGAAATCGAACTGATCCGCGCCGGCGAAGTGATCCCCCAGGTCCTCGGCCCCACGCCCGAAGCGAAAGAGCGGCGGGGACGCGGCAAACCCTTCGTGATGCCGAAGCACTGCCCGCGCTGCGGCAGCACGCTTGAACGCCCGGCGGACGAGGTCGTCAGCTACTGCCCCAACGTCTCCTGCCCGGGACGGGTGCTGGAGGGGATCGTTCATTTTGCTGGGCGCGATGCGATGGACATCCGAGGCCTGGGCTACGAGCGGGTCGCCCAGTTGCTGGAGGCGGGACTCATCACCGACGTCTCCTCGCTGTACGAACTCAAGGCCGACCAGCTCGTGGAGCTGGATCGCTTCGCCGAGCAGAGCGCCGGGCAGCTCATCGCCGCCATTGAGGTGTCCAAGACCCGGCCGCTCGCCACCCTGCTCTTCGGGCTTGGCATCCGCCACGTAGGCAAGAATGTCGCCCAGCTCCTCGCTCGGCGCTTCCCGAGGATCGACCTCCTCGCGGCGGCAAGCGCCGCGGAGATCGAAGCGGTTCCCGGCATCGGGCACACCATCGCCGAAGCGGTGGCAAGCTTCTTCCACGACCCGCGGACCCGCCAATTGCTCGCGCATCTCCAGCAGGCGGGGGTCAACTGCATCGAGCCCGACGCCATCGCCGCCGATGGGCCGCTCGCCGGCCGAACCTATGTGCTCACCGGAACTCTTCCAACCTTGAGCCGTAAGGACGCGGGCGCCCTGATCGAGAAGGCGGGAGGCCGAGTAGCCGGCAGTCTCACCAAGCAGACCGACACGGTGGTGGCCGGCGACGACGCCGGATCGAAGCTGGAGAAAGCTCGGGAGCTTGGCATCGAGATCATTGATGAAAGAGAATTCCGGCGAAGGGTGGGCGGAGCGTCCGCGTGACCCTCACCCCCAGCCCCTCTCCCTGCGGGAGAGGGAAGCAGAGCACGAGACCAGCCGGCAAGATCCCTCAGTCGGCTTCGCCTCCCTCGGGATGACGTTCCGGCGACGAGCGCACCATCGCCAGCATACAACCACGACTCACGACCAATGTCCAACGACCAACAACTCCGAGGTCCACGCATGCGCCGTATCCTGTCCGTCCTCGCGCTGCTCCTCTTCCCCGCCCCGCTCTTCGCGCAGCTCGACGCCCGGCTGATCCGTCAGCCCGATGTCTCGGCCACGCAGATCGCCTTCGTCTACGCCGGAGACATCTGGGTCGTCGCCAAGTCGGGCGGTGTCGCGGCGCGCCTGACCACGCCGGCGGGGGATGAGTCGTTCCCCAAGTTCTCACCGGACGGGAAATGGCTCGCGTTCACCGGTGACTACGACGGCAACCAGGACGTCTACCTGATGCCGGCGGGCGGCGGGATCCCGACCCGGCTCACCTGGAACCCGGCCCCCGACCGCGTCATCGGCTGGTACCCCGATGGCTCCGGCATTCTCTTCGCGTCGACCCGGGAGAGCGGTTCGCAGCGCTTCAACCAGCTCTACAAGGTGAGCACCAAGGGTGGGATGCCGGAGAAACTCCCGGTCGCCTACGGCGAATTCGGCGCCGTGAGTCCCGACGGCAAGACCCTCGCCTTCATGCCCGAAGCCCAGGACTTCCGCACCTGGAAGCGCTATCGTGGCGGCTGGGCCAGCGACATCTGGCTCTTCGATCTCGCCACCTTCGCTTCGCGCAACGTCACCAGCAACCCGGCGCTCGACGGCCAGCCGATGTGGCACGGCAACACCCTCTACTTCCTCTCCGACCGCGATGATGCCAAGCGCGGCAACATCTGGGCCCTCGACCTCAAGACCAATGTGATGCGCGAGGTGACCCACTTCACCGACTTCGACGTCGAGTTCCCCTCCATCGGCGCCGCCGACATGGTTTTCGAGGCGGGGGGCCGGCTCTACCGGATGGATCTCGCCACCGAGCAGGCCGTCGAAGTTCCGATCCAGGTGGTGACCGACCGCGCGACCTTGAAGCCGCGTACCGTCGCGACCGCCGACTGGATCTCCAACGGCGCCATCTCTCCCACCGGCCAGCGCGCCATCCTCGAGGCCCGCGGCGACCTCTTCTCCCTCCCGGCCAAGGATGGTCCGGTCATCGACCTGACCCGCACCAGCGGAAGCGCCGAGCGGTGGCCCGCCTGGTCCCCCGATGGGAAGCAGGTGGCGTACTGGAGTGATCGGAGCGGCGAATACGAGCTGACCCTCCGCGCCTCCGACGGCACCGGTGATGAACGGACGGTGACCCACCTCGGTGCCGGCTTCCGTTACCGGCCGTTCTGGTCTCCCGACGGGAAGTCGATCGCCTTCATCGATCAGGCGATGAAGATCTGGATCGCCGACGTCGCAACCGGCCGGACCAGGCTCGTCGACCAGGCGCTCTATTTCTTCGAGGGGAATCTCGAAGGATTCACGCCGAGCTGGTCGGCCGACAGCCGCTGGCTCGCCTACGTGCGCGATCTGGGAGACCAGCACACCGCCGTCTTCCTCTACGACACCCGTTCGGGCAAGGCGGCGCAGGCCACCTCCGGTTTCTACAGTGAAGGAGCCGTCAGCTTCGATCCCGACGGCAAGTACCTCTTCGTGACCACCAATCGGACGATGGCGCCGGTCTACAGCGATTTCGACAACACCTGGGTCTACAACAACTCGACCCAGCTCGCCGCCATCCCGCTCCGCAAGGACGTGCCGAGCCCGCTCGCCCCCAAGAACGATGTTGAAGGGGGCGACTCGGCCGCGTCGGCCACACCCGCGGTCAAGGGGAAGGCGCCGGCCAAACCCGCCGCCAAGGACACGATGGCGCCGAAGAGCGTCGACATCGATCTCGACGGCTTCGAACAGCGCATGGTCCTCCTCCCGCCGAGCGCGGGGAACTTCGGGGCGCTTGCGGCCGTCAGCGGGAAGCTCGTATTCCAACGGGCACCGCGGACCGGGTCCGACGACACCGATTCTCCGGTCAAGTACTACGACTTGAAGGACCGGAGCGAGAAGACCGTCCTGGCCGACGCGAGCAGCTTCCTGCTCTCGCAGGACGGGAAGAAGCTCCTCGCGTGGAAGGGCGGGAAATGGGCCATCGTGGATCTGGCCCCCGATCAGAAGCTCGACAAGCCGCTCGCGACCGGCGACATGCAGATGGTGGTCGATCCGTCGGCCGAATGGCATCAGATCTTCAACGACGCGTGGCGCATCGAGCGTGACTTCTTCTACGATCCGGCGATGCACGGCGAGGACTGGAACGCGATGCGCACCCGCTACGGCGCGGTGCTCGACGCCGCCATCACCCGGTCCGATGTCAACTGGGTCCTGGGTGAACTGATCTCCGAGATCAACAGCTCCCACACCTACCGTTCCGGCGGCGACCTTGAGACCCCGCTCAGCCGTGGCGTCGGCCTCCTCGGCTGCGATTTCACGCTCGAGAACGGGGCGTACCGGATCGCGAAGATCATCCGGGGCGCACCGTGGGATGTGGAGGTCCGCTCCCCCCTCGCCGAACCGGGGGTCGGGGTTCACGAAGGGGATTACCTGCTGGCCGTCAACCGCGTCCCGGTCGACGTCACCAAGGAGCCGTGGGCCGCGCTCGACGGGCTCGCGGGGAAGACCGTCCTCCTCACGGTGAACGACAAGCCGACGATGGCGGGGGCCCGCGAGGTGCTGGTCAAGACGATGACGAGCGAAGCCCAGCTCCGCTATCTCGCCTGGGTCGATGGTCACCGCCGCCGGGTGGAAGAGGCGAGCGGCGGAAAGCTGGGGTATCTCTATGTGCCGAGCACCGGGATCGACGGTCAGACCGAACTGGCGCGGATGTACTGGGCCAACTTCGACAAGGCCGGGATGGTGGTGGATGAGCGCTTCAACAGCGGCGGCCAGATTCCCGACCGGTTCGTGGAGATGCTCAATCGCCGGGTGACCAGTTACTACGCCGTGCGTGACGGCAAGGACTGGCGCTGGCCTCCCGACGCGCGCAACGGCCCCATCGCGATGCTCATCAACGGTTGGAGCGGCTCCGGCGGCGACGCCTTCCCCTACTACTTCCGCGCCGCCGGCCTGGGCCCGCTGATCGGGATGCGGACCTGGGGCGGGTTGATCGGCATCAGCGGGACGCCGGCCTTCGTCGACGGCGGGAACGTCACCGCACCGACCTTCGGGATCTACGACACCACTGGCACTTGGACCGTCGAAGGTCACGGCGTCGACCCCGACATCGAAGTGGTGGATGACCCGACCGCCCTCGCCAAGGGGATCGACCCGCAACTCGATCGCGCGATCCAGACGGTGATGAAGTCGCTCAACGATCACCCCCCGGTGACTCCGGCCAAGCCGGCGTATCCGAAAAAGGGGGGGAGGTAGGGCTTTGAGCTGGTAGCTTGGTAGCTGGTAGCTGGTGGCTCGTAGCTACTAGCGACTAGCTACCAGCTACTAGCTACCAGCCATCCAGCACCGTAGTTTTGCACCCCATGACCGACTCCACTCAGCCTTCCCTGCTTGCCGCGCACCAGTGCCTCGGCCTTGGTGCGCGTGCCCTGCACACGCTCCGCGCCAGCCTGGAGCGCGACCTCGGCGCCAACGCCGCCAGTTACCTGCAAGAGGCGGGTTTTGTCGGAGGGACCGACCTCTACGGCGCCTTCCGCGGCTGGCTGGCCGATACGACCGGCGTCACCGATCCGGGCGAGCTGGACGCGGCGCACCTCCCCGGCATCCTCACCGCCTTCTTCGGCTCCCTCGGCTGGGGCTCACTCGACGTGACCCCGCTCGCCGACGCGGTGCTGGCGCTCGACTCCTTCGACTGGGCCGAGGCCGATCCCGCGGCCGCGGCGGCCTATCCGTCGTGCCACGTCACCGGCGGGCTCCTCTCCGCCTTTCTCGGCCACCTGGGCGGCGGAATGACGGCGGTGCTCGAGGTCGAGTGCCGCAGCCGCGGCGATCGCCGTTGTCGCTTCCTCGCCGGCGCACCGGACACGATGCATTCGCTCTATCAACGTCTCGCGGCGGGGATGACGGTCGAAGGAGCGCTGGGGCGGGAGTAAACGCAACCGTTCTCGATCCGACGCTATCCTACCGGCATCCCTTGCTCCAGGAGCCGAAGGTGTCCCGTAACTCCCTGATCCTCCTTGGCGTCGCGACCGCCATCGCCACACTTTCCGCCGCCTCGACCTCCCCCCTGCCGCTCGCCGGCGGGACATTCCAACAGCCGGAGACCGTTTCTCTGACCGGTGCCAAAGTCGGGATCTGGAACCTGGCCGGTACCGTGACGGTCCTCCCCGCCGATGCCGGTTCCGCCGTCGTGGTCGAGATTGCCCGCCACGGCAAGGACGGCGCCCGGATCACCTCCGCGCACGACGTGATCGAGGGGGTGCAGGCGCTCCGCCTCCAGTATCCCGAGACCCACATCGTCTACCGGATGGGTTCCCGCGAGCACAATCACTGGAACACCGAACTCCGGGTTCGCGATGACGGCACCTTCGACAACGATGATCGCGGGCGTGGCGATCGCCGGGTGAGCCTCAGCGGCGAAGGGGACGGGATGGAGGGGTGGGCCGATCTCACGGTGCGGGTGCCCCGAGGCCAGCGGATCACGATCCATCTCGCGGTCGGGAGCATCAGCGCCGAGAACGTCGACGGCGATGTCAGACTCGACACCGACGACGGGGACATCACCGCATCGAAGATGAAGGGTGCGCTCAGTCTCGATACCGGCTCCGGCGACGTGAAGGTCACCGGCTCCGACGGTGATCTCTCGATCGACACCGGCTCGGGTGACGTGACCGCTTCGGACCTCAAGGGCCGCGAGCTCACGATGGACACCGGCTCGGGAGCGGTCACGGTCGAAGGCGCCGTCGCCGACGCGCTCAGCATCGATACCGGCTCGGGCGATGTCGGCGTCTCCGGCCTCGACTCCCGTGACGTCAAGGTGGACACCGGCTCCGGCGGCGTCGAGCTCAACTACGACGCTGCCCCCTCCGACATCGACATCGACACCGGATCGGGAACCGTCCGCATCTCCGCCCCCGCTGGCCTGAGCGCCCGCATCGACTTCGAGACGTCGAGTGGTACGATCACGAGCGACTTCCCCGTCACCCTGACCTCGCACGAACGGGACGAACTCCACGGCACCATCGGCGACGGCAAGGGACATCTGCACGTCGAGACGGGATCGGGGGAGATCGAGTTGCGGAGGAAGTAGGCGGCAGGGGAGCGGAAAGGAGAAGGGAGAAAGGAGAAA
>JBIOIC010000074.1:0-9771 GCA_044449625.1 Gemmatimonadales bacterium
CTCTATCTCCTCGAGCCCGCCGCTCCCGCCACCGCCTGGTTCCCCTTCGCCGGGGTTCGGCCGGTCTGCGAGCTTCGCGCTGGTGCCTGGCGGATCCGGGAGCGGTGGGAGGGGGCGCTCGATCGTCCGACCACCGCAATCCTCGGTCCCCAAGTCGAGGGGTTCCACGAGTTCGACGAACCCGCCGTGCAGGTGGAGACCACCGTCACCGGCCCCGCGATCATCGTGGCGAGCTCGTTTGCCCCCGCGGTGACTCCGCCGGAACTGGGGGACGATACCCGGCGGCTGGTCCACGACGGGGCGACGGTGGGATGGATCGTGCCGGAGGGGACCCGCTGGGAGGGCCCGCACGACGACGGCCCGGGCGCGGAGGTCGATGGGCTGCTCCTGCACGGAGCGTGGGATCTGATCACGGCGCTCGAACATCTGCTCGTTATCGACTGCACTGACGCCGTGGCCCAGCACCGCCTCGCCCTGCCGGACGACGTCATCATTCTTGGCGACCCAACCGATCTCGTCGCGCTGGAGGCGAGGGTGGAGCCTGGCGTGGTCTTCGATCTGCGGGACGGACCGGTGGTGCTGGAGCTGGGCGCGGAAATCCGCCACGGTACCCGGCTTGAAGGCCCCTGCTTCGTCGGCGCCGGCGCCCGGATACTCGGCGGCCTCGTCCGCCACTCCGTCATCGGTCCCCGATCGGTGGTCCGCGGCGAGGTCTCCACCAGTGTCTTCCTCGGTTTTGCCAACAAGGGGCACGACGGCTTTGTGGGCCACAGCGTGCTGGGCCACTGGGTCAACCTCGGTGCCGGCACCACGACCTCGAACTTGAAGAACACCTACGGCGAAGTGCGGCTCGATCTCCCCGGCGGGAAGGTGGCGACCGGCCGCCAGTTCCTCGGCACCCTCTTCGGCGACCACGCCAAGACCGCCATCGGGACGATGCTCGCGACCGGGACCGTCGTCGGTGCCGGCGCCAACCTCTTCGGCGACAGCGCGCCCCCCAAGTTCGTCCCTCCGATGAGCTGGGGAAATGCCGGCGGGGAGCGGATGAACGAAGCGGGGTTCCTGACCGTGGCCGAGCGGGTGCTTCCCCGCCGCGAGGTCGAGTTCACGCCAGCACGTCGAGCGGCGCTCACCGCGATGTATCGGCGGGTCACGCGCTGAACGGACATCTCCCCGGAATGACGAACGGCCCCGGAGTGATCCGGGGCCGTTCGCGTGAGAGATTTCCACTCAGTGCAACGGAACGGTCATCGCAAACAGGTAGGACATGGTCTGACTGCCGGCCAGACTCTTGCTTGCCGCCATAAAGCTGTAGCCCAATTCGAGCCGACCACCGACGGGGCCCATGAGGTGAAATCGGGCCCCGAGGGCCACGCCCGCGCCGCCGCGGGTCTCACCGCTCAAGCCATTCCCGTCGGCATAGTTGACGCTCCCGCCGCCCGCCGCATACCAGGAATGGCTCAACGCAAAGTCGAGACGCGCCCCGATAGTGACCGCCAGCAGATGGGTGGAAGCCTGAGAGTAGTTGTGGATGTCGGCCGCCGGCTCCACCGCCCACCGCCCACCCAGTGGCAAGACCGCGAACAAGGATGGCTGCGGCATGCCGCCCGCGGCGATCACCGCCGGATCGCTCCCCATCAGGGGGCCAGCAAAACTGTTGAGTGTGAGATTGGCGGACGGAATGTAGTTGTGTGTAAAGCCAGCAGACATACCCACTGCCGATTGCCAATAAGCGGCCGGTCCGGACGACGACACCAGCGGATGGGTAGTAGGGGATGCCGGTCGCTTCTGCGCCGAGACCGAACTGGCCGCTCCAGCGATCAAGGCCGCGAGCGCGAGTATCTTCCGCATGGTATGGTCCTTTCGGATTCGCGGGGGGTTCACTTGAGCACCGTCGAGACGCCGAGCGAGACACCGAAGGCGTTGGACTGCGGAAGGTGGTTTGTCTTCGGCCGCCCGTTGAAGAAGGCCTCCAGACGCAACCGCAGGAGACGGGCGAGATGGATGCGGTAGCCCGCCTTCGCTTGGTATCCGCCTTGGGCCTGCTCGAAACTTGAACTCCGGAGGAAGAAGAGGCTTGCCCCGGCGCCGGCATAGAACTTGGATGTGATTGCGTAGTCGGCGGTCACGCCTGCTTGCCACAAGGTGGCGCTGCCACTCGCGCTCAATTCATTGAATCCGAACTCCGGTGACACCGCGAACTTGTCTGACACCGGGATCACCGCGAAGAGCGGCGCACGCCCGGCGGCAACGGACGACAGCAACTGCACCCCTCCCGGAAAGTCGATGAAATTGATGGCGTCCGGGGCCCCATCGATTTTCACGTTAGTCCAGCCCGCCCGAATCCCGAGCTCAGGCTCCCAAGCTCCCTGCGCCTGGGCTGACACCGCCACCACCAGTGACAGCGTCGCGATCCCCGACAGTATGCGTTGTCCCACTGGCCCCTCCGTATTGAATGAGTCGGTCAGTTCCCTCGGACTGGCCGAGGAGGGGCGGATGTTACACTCAGCCCCCTTCGGACTCTGTGCGCTGCGTCACAAGCGTGCCGATTGCAATCTGATCACGTATCTTGCACGACCGCGATGACCACCCTCCTCTGTCTCGGCTCCGGCTCCAAAGGCAACAGCTTCGCTCTCGAAGAGGAGGGCGCAATCCTCCTCCTCGACGCCGGCTTCAGCGCCAAGGAGATCACTCGGCGCGCCACCCTCGCGCACCTGGCGCTGGAGCGGGTCGTCGCCATCGCCCTCACCCACGAGCATGGCGATCACGCCGCGGCCGCGGTGCAGCTCGCCCGCCGGCTCGGCGTCCCCATCGCCGCTTCCCCCGGCACCTGGGCCGCGCTCAAGGAAACCACCGGCGTGGCCCACCTCCCGCTCCGCGCCGGAGCACCCGCATCCGTGGGGCCGTTCCGCGTCGCCGCCGCCGCGAGCAATCACGATGCCGCAGAGCCGATGGCGCTCGCCGTCTGGGGTCCGTCGGGCCGCCGAGTGGGACTGGCTCACGATCTCGGCCGACCGACCGCCGCGGTGCGCTACCTGCTGCGGGATCTCACCGCCCTCGTTGTCGAAGCCAATCACGATGAGGTCCTGCTCCGCACCAGTGAATACCCCGCCACCGTCCGTCAGCGCATCGCCGGCGGAGGCGGACACCTCTCCAATCGCGCCGCCGCGGAGCTGCTGGAAGAGCTGGTCCACCCCCATCTGCGTCACGTCGTTCTGGCGCACCTGAGCGAACGCTGCAACACGCCCGACGAAGCCCGCGCGACCGTCACCCCCGCGCTCTCCCGAGCGGGGTTCACGGGAACGCTGCACGTGGCGGCGCAGAACGAAGTGATGCGGGTGGAGCTGGGGACGTGAGACGTGAGACGTGAGACGTGAGACGTTCCAACGATGCCCAAAACCAGCAAATGCGCAAGGGGCTCTGTCAGTCGGCGGGGCTCCTCTTATCTCGAACCTCTCACCTCGCACCTAGAACCTCGCCCCGCTCACGACTCCTTGTCCGGATCCCCCGGTACCGCCACCCCTTCAGCCCTCGGCGTCGGCGGCCCGGTGCGCTTGAGCGTGATCGCTTCCTTGAGGTCCCCGCCGGAGAGGGTGAGCTTCTCCCCCTTCACCTTGTAGTTGTATTCGACCCACTCTCCGCCCAACGCCAGCAGAATCTTCCCCGGCGCCTTGATCCGCCACCGTACGGTCTGGGTCCCGTAGCTCGCGCTCGAGTCTCCCCGCACGATGACGCTGTGGGGCCCGTCCTTCGTCCGGGTGATGGTGAGCCAGGTACCGAGGATCCTCCCCTGCTGGGCGGCGAGGGGCGCCGCGGTGACAGCCAGGATGACCAGGAGTTTTGAGAAGTGACGCATGGCTCATTCCGAAAAGGGCGTGGGTCGATGGAGCACAATCCGAGTCTGGAGGAATATAGGCCGGCCAAGGAGATGGAACGCGAAACGGGGGACGCATTTCGCGTCCCCCGTTCGGTGGGGAGATCCCTCGCGGCCTGCGGCCGCTCGGGATACTGGATCGGCGGTGGAGTTACGACGCGCTGTCGCGCGCCGTAACTCCAGCCGATCTCAGTACATCCCGCCCATGCCACCACCGCCACCACCGGCGGCGGGGGCCGGCTTGTCTTCCTTCCGCTCCACCACCACGCACTCGGTGGTGAGGAGGAGGGCGGCGATCGACGCGGCGTTCTGCAGCGCCGTCCGGGTCACCTTGGTCGGATCGATGACGCCGGCCTTGACCAGGTCCTCGTAGGTGTCGGTCGCGGCGTTGTAGCCGAAGTTCTTGTCCTTCGACTCCTTGATCTTGCCGACCACGATGGCGCCCTCGACGCCGGCGTTCAACGAGATCATCCGGATCGGCTCCTCGATGGCGCGACGGATGATCTCGACTCCAACCTTCTCGTCCTCCGAGAGGCCCTTGATCCGGTCCAGCGAGGCCTGGGCGCGGATCAACGCGACGCCGCCCCCCGGGACGATCCCCTCTTCGACCGCGGCGCGGGTCGCGTGGAGCGCGTCCTCGACCCGGGCCTTCTTCTCCTTCATCTCGGTCTCGGTCGCGGCGCCGACGTTGATCACCGCCACGCCGCCGGAGAGCTTGGCCAGACGCTCCTGGAGCTTCTCCCGGTCGTAATCGCTGGTGGTCTTGTCGATCGCGTTCCGGATCTCGGAGATCCGGCCCTGGATCTCTTCCTTCTTCCCCTTGCCGTCGACGATCGTGGTGTTGTCCTTGTCCACGACAATGTGCTTGGCCCGGCCCAGGTCGGCGAGCGTGGTGTTCTCCAGCTTGAAGCCGAGTTCCTCGGAGATGAGCTTGCCGGCGGTGAGGGTGGCGATGTCCCGCAGCATCTCCTTGCGGCGATCCCCGAAGCCGGGCGCCTTGACCGCGGCGACCTTGAGGGTCCCCCGCAGCTTGTTGACCACGATCGTGGCCAGCGCCTCGCCCTCGATGTCCTCAGCGATGATCAGGAGGGGCTTGCCGGACTGGGCGGTCTTCTCCAGCACCGGGAGCAGTTCCTTCATCGCGCTGATCTTCTTGTCGTGGATGAGGATGTAGGCGTCCTCCAGCACGACCTCCATCTTCTCCGAGTCGGTCACGAAGTAGGGGGAGAGATAGCCGCGGTCGAACTGCATCCCCTCGACCGTCTCCAGCGTGGTCTCCAGGCCCTTGGCTTCCTCGACCGTGATGACCCCGTCCTTACCGACCTTCTCCATCGCCTCGGCGATCAGCTTGCCGATCTCGGCGTCGTTGTTGGCCGAGATGGTGCCGACCTGCGCGATCTCCTTCTTCCCCGCGGTTGCGACCGAGAGCGACTTGAGCTCGGCCACGATCGCCTCGACCGCGCGGTCGATGCCCCGCTTGAGCTCCATCGGGTTGGCCCCGGCGGTGACGTTCTTCAGCCCTTCGCGGAAGATCGCCTGCGCCAGCACGGTGGCGGTGGTGGTGCCGTCGCCCGCGAGGTCGGAGGTCTTGGTGGCGACTTCCTTCACCATCTGGGCGCCCATGTTCTCGACGGCGTCGGCCAGCTCGATCTCTTTGGCGACGGTCACGCCGTCCTTGGTGATCGTCGGCGAGCCGAACTTCTTGTCGATGACCACGTTCCGGCCCTTGGGGCCGAGCGTGACCTTGACCGCGTCCGCGAGGGCGTCGACGCCCTTCTTGAGCTTGGCGCGCGCGTCAGTGTTGAAGAGCAGTTCCTTGGCAGCCATTGCGTCAGTTCCTCAGGTATCGATCGTGTGTGGTGGCGTCGCCGAACTTCGGCTCAGCCCATCTTGGCGAGGACGTCGGAGAGCTTGATGATCACGACTTCCTGACCATCGACCGTGATATTCGTCCCGCTGTACTTCCCGTAGAGCACCTTGTCGCCGACTTTGACGTCCATCGGCACCCGCTGCCCCTTTTCCATCCGCCCCGGACCGACCGCCAGCACTTCGCCCTGGGTCGGCTTTTCCTTGGCGGTGTCGGGGATGTAGAGCCCTCCCCGCATCGTCTCCGCTTCGTCGTCCGGGAAAATGACCACCCGGTCCTCGAGCGGCTGGATCTTGATCTTCGGCTTGGCCTTGGTCGTGCCAGACATCTGTCCCTCCAAAGCTGTTCGGTAAGTGGTTGTCGAATCTGTATTTAGCACTCTATCACCCTGAGTGCCAGCCACAGGGAACTATAAGCCCCGCCGGGCAGGAGTCAAGCTGGCTAGTAGCTAGTGACTTACTGCCTTCGTACGAGGAGAGGGGGTCGGGGGTGAGGAAGAGCGATCAGTAGCTACTAGCTAGAAGCTACCAGCTACTAGCTAAAGATCGAACCGCACCTCGAGTCCCTCGTAGGCGGTCTGCATCTGATAGAACTGGCGCTGATAGGTGGGCCCGTCGTACACCACGGCGGAGAACGAAAGGCGCCGCCACCCATGTTCGCCCGCCGGAAAGGAGAGACCGAAGGAGGCCGACTTGCTCAACCGCCAGTCGGTCTGGCCCCACGCTTCGGCAAAGACCCCGCCCACAAGCTGCGCCGGCTGGCCAAGGAACCGGATCGCCGGCCCCTTGTAGTCGGCCCCCGCGCTGACACCGGTCCGCGGCAGGTGCAACTGGTCGGCATACACGTAGTGCAGGCCGCCAGCCAGCCGCCACCGCCCGGTGGTGTAGAACCCCCACCCGTTCAGCTGCATCCGGGTCCAGTCGATGCGCGTAAGACTGAACCGCTCGGCGTATTTGTCACCCAGATGGCTGCTTTCGTGCTCCACTTCGGCCACCACGGTCCACTTGGGGCTCAGGGTGAACTGGCCATTCATTCCCACCAGCCAGTCGTCGCTGATCTGTGAAGTGCGCGGGTCATCCAGCCGGTAATGCGCCACGACCGACGCGCCGAATCCCAGCGTGATGGGAAGCGGCCCCTGCCGGAACGCAAAGAGCGGAAAGTTCTCCCCTTCCTGAACCTCCGCCTCCGTCCCCCGCCCGAAAGCATCGTCCGGGGTGCTGACGTGGAGGTAGCGACCGACGAATCCCCAGGTCCGCGGGGAGGCCCAGGGCAGTTCGAAGCGGGGCACGTCGGGAAAGAAACGACTCTGCGCCGCGGCGGGGGTGGCGAAAAGCGAGAGCGCCCCGACAAGGGCGACGCAGGGAACGGCGAGCGAGAGGTGTGCGCGCATAGGTCGCCCAATATAGCGGGGACAGAGCCGAGCCCAGCCAGGGCGCCCGGGCTGGAACCTCCAGCGCCGGACTGGCGTTGTGATGGGGACGGCAATACTCATTCTGCGCTCGCGCCGATAGCGGCCGACCGCGCTCGATGACCTTCACGACCCAGACCCAAGAAGCTCTCCGATCTATGCTGACTACCCTGCTCGCCGCCTTCGTGGCCCTCCAGGCTCCCTCGACCCAGGCCCCGGTCGTCGTTACGGTGGATTCCAGCCGCCACCAGGTGGTGATCACCGCCGGCCCCTATCACCTCCCGGCGATGATGGCGGGGATGAGCCACGAAGAGATGGAGCACATGGAAGGGGTGGAGACCGAACTGCGGCGCTTCGATTGGCCGGTGGATGGTTGGTTCCGCGGCTTTTCCATCGAGATCCGCGGCGCCGACGGCCAGCCGCTCCCCCGCCGGCTCCTGCACCACATGATCATGGCCAACTTCGACCGCCGCCAGCTGGTCTACGCCGCCTACGAGCGTCTGATGGGCGCCGGCCAGGAGACCGCCGATGTGAGCGTCCCCCGGACGATCGGCGTTCCGCTCAAGACGGGCGACAAGCTCGGCATGTACCTGATGTGGCACAACGACATCGGCAAGGATGTCGACGGCGCCTACCTGGTTATCCGGATGCTCTACACGCCGAAGAATCAGAACCCCCGCCCCATCGACGCATTGCCGCTCTACCTCGATGTGAATCTGACGGTCGGCGGGGACAACGTCTTCGACCTCCCCCCCGGCCGGACGACCAAGAGCCACGACTTTGTGCTCCCCGTCGGCGGCCATCTCCTGGGCGTCGGCGGGCACCTGCACGACTACGGCACGTCGGTCCGCCTGGTCGACGTGGCCTCGGGCAAGATCCTGGTGCAGCTGAACGCGGTGCAGGATGCCAAGGGCGAAGTGATCGACATCCCCCGGAAGCTCTACGGCGTGACCGGCGAAGGGCTCCGCCTCAAGGCGGGCCGGACCTATCGCGTGATCGGCGAGTACGACAACACCAGCGGCCAGCTGATCAAGGACGGCGCGATGGCCCATATGGTGGGCATCTTCGTCCCCGATGACATCTCGAAGTGGCCCAAGCTCGACCTCAACGACCCCGGCACCAAGGCCGACTTGGCCGACCTCAACGCGCTCGGCAAGATGAGCGGCGGGATGCGGATGACGCCGATGAACCATATGAAGAACTGAACTGAGGTACGAGGTGTGAGGTACGAGGGCCCCCGGTCGAAATCTCGATCGGGAGCCTTTTTACCTCGTACCTCTCACCTCGAACCTCGTGCCTCAGTTCACGATCCGCCGCACTCCGACCCACCGCTTCCACCACCACCGCCCGTACGAATCATCGGGGCTGAGCACGCTCAATTGCACACCGCCGTTGGCGCTGTGGATGAACTTTCCATCGCCGACGTAGAGGGCGACGTGGGTGATGAAGGTCCCGCTGTTGGAGAAGGTGAGGATATCTCCCGGCGCCAACGCATCCAGCCGTTTCGGGATCTCCTTCCCTTCCCGAGCCTGGTCGCGGCTCACGCGCGGGAGGCGGACGCCGTGCTGGCCGTAAGCCCACTGAATGAGTCCCGAGCAGTCAAACCCGCTCCCGTCCTTCCCGGTCCCGCCCCACTGATACGGGGTGCCCATCGCATCGCTCGCGGTCTGGACCACCTGGGCCACAAGTTCCGCCTTGTCCCCCTTGAAGCCTTTGGATTCCGCGAGCGAGACGACCTTTCCCGACGCCGGTGCTGCGCCGTGGCGCTCGACGGTGTACGACGGCTGATTCGGCGCTCGGCCCGATCCGAAGTTGAAGGCGGCGCCGAGGGTGAACTCAAGTCCGGTGTGGTGATCGGGGTTGAGCACTCGGTAGCGCCCTTCCCCCCGCAGCGCGAGCCCGCGGAACGGCACGACCTCGTATCCCGCCCCCGCCGACCAGCTGCTCCACCAGTTGCCGCTCGCGTTTCCCGCGACACCGCCGCCGATTCCGCCGACCAGATACGGCCCCGGCCGTCCCCCTTCGAATACGGTCAGGTCGCCGCCGAGTCCGTACAAGTTCGGGCCGCCGCTGTTCCAGAGACGGGTGCCGTAGAGCCGAAGCTGCGTGGGCCCGAGAAACTCGCTGGAGAATCCGATGCGCCAGGTGCGGCGGGTGGTGGAACTGACGAAGACGCCGCCGTCGCCCGAGAGGGTCTGCGCCCGAACCGGCCCCGGGAGGAAGATCACGCCGAGGAGGAAGCCCGCGACTGGCCATCCTCTCATCGACGATGCTCCGCAACCGGTTGGCCGTCCCCAAGGCCGACCCGATACCCCTCGGAGGGCTGGCAGAGGGCCCAGAGATCGGCGCGGATGGTGGAATCGTTGACCCGGGTGGGAACGGCGCCGGTATAGAGGAGGGGCACCAGGGTTCGCTTGCTCCCCTGGCGGATCTCGATGCTCCGTTCGGTGCAGCGATGGCCGTCGGCGCCGGTGTCGGTGCGCGCGGCGGTGAACCAGACCTCGAAACCAGGAGCGGTAAGGACCAGGGTATCCGCCGGACCGGCGGGCGGGGGGGGCGGAGCCACCGGCTTCGGCGCGGGGCGTTCGCCGCAGCCAAGGAGGAGCAGGAGGGCGATCCCAC
>JBIOIC010000075.1:0-9546 GCA_044449625.1 Gemmatimonadales bacterium
CCACCCAGCGGATGGTGGCGTTCGGTCCCTGGAAGACCATCGCGTCGGGTTGATAGCGCTCGACGATGTCCGCCGTCGGCACGACGCTGTTGCCGTCGAGCCAGAGCTCGACGATCGGTCCGTAGCGGCCGAGCACCTCCGTCAGCTGTTGCCGATAGATGGCATTGTACGCCGCCTGCGACGCGGCGTCCTTGCAACGCCCGCTCAACCCGGCGCCATGCTTGTCATCTCGGGGGCTCAAGTACACCCCAAGCCCGAGCCCCCGCGCTTTGCAGGCGGCGGCGAGATCGGCCATCACATCTCCTCGACCGTTCTTCCAGGGGGAGTTCTTGACGCTGTACTCGGTGGTGTCGGTCTGCCAAAGGCAGAAGCCGCCGACGTGCTTGGCGACGAGGACGACGTAGCGGGCGCCGAGATCAGCGGCGACCTGCGCCCACTGCTCGGCATCAACATCGGTGACGACCTGTGCCGGGGTGAGCGAGAGATCGTCGTATTCGAGATCGGTCCAGGTGTTGGGCGCAAAGTGGACGAACATCCCCATCTCGCGGTCCTGCCAGGCGGCCTGCGCGGGAGTAGGGAGCGCACGTGGCGCGTGACGCGTGATGCGTGACGCGTGAAGGCCAACAGGCATGAGTTGTGTCGCGATCGGGAGTGCCGCGAGAGCGGAGAGGAAGGTGCGGCGACCCACCTCACCCCCCAATCCCCTCTCTTGGGACAGGGGTGAGGAGAAACTGGGAGAGGAGGACGGGTGGCGATGGTCACCGAATGACAAGGAGCCACCCCTTCCCCGGGGCCACCGGGATCGGATCGCCGACTTTGAAAGTGGCGGCGGGTTGGAACTTCTCGATCGCCGGTGCGGTGATGGTCGCCTTGGCGGGATCGAGGCCGAGCGCTTTCCAGTCGATCGAGAGCCGGATCGGCACGGTGTCCTTGGCCCAACTCGCGAGCGCCACCATCGTCCGTCCCTGTCGCACGTAGCTCGTCGCCAGAATATCGGGGCGGCCGGTCTTGACGGGACTCGACGGCGCCCACCAGCCGAGCATCTTCGCATCGGTGATGCCGAAGGCGTCCCAGGCCTGCCAGAGGGGACGGGGGTCTCCGGCCCAGGGGAGGCGGTTGGTCATCCCGAAGACCATCCCGCGCCAGGGGTTGCCGTCGTCCTGCAGCATCTCTCCCATCAAGCCGTAGGGGATCCCCGAGATCTCCGTCAGCCAATAGTCGGGGGGGGAGTTGTAATCGAAGTACTCGCCGAACCAGAGCCGATCGATATAGGGAAAGTGCTCGAGGTAGAGGTTGGCGCTCGATGCGTAGCCGTCGTTCTTGTCATACTGGTTGGCGCTGTGCAGATCGATCATCGGATGCGGCCGCCCGCGCGCCAGCACTCGGCGAATCCGCTGCATCGTGATCCGGTCGAAGGCGACATCATCGAGATAGATCCCGTCGATCTGCTCGTGCTTGACCAGCCAGTCGAGCCCTTCAACGTAGAAGTTGTGCCAGCGAGAGATCCCGCTCGTCACCACCGCCACGTCGTGGCGCTCCGGCACCACCCAGCCGGTGATGTAGTGATCGCCAAAATGTTCCTGCAGCCACGAATGCCCGCCCCCCGGACCATCGGCGAAGACCTCGGTGCCGAGGCTCCGGAGCATCCAGATTTCGGGGGCGTGATCGGTGAGCTCGCGCACGGTGTAGTAGATCTTGAAACGCACCCCCATCGCGTGGGCGCTGTCGGCGTAGGAGCGCATCTCCCCCGGCCGGAGGAAGGGATAGTTGATGAAGGGGTTGATGTCGGTCGCGTGGTGGACGTTCACCACGTTGGCTCCCGAATCCACGATCTGGGCGATCGGCACGTAGGCGTGATAGAATCGGGTCGAGAATTGCGCCTTGGGATCGATCGGATGGAACGGCGTCACCAGCAGGCGGACATTGAAATACAGGGTGTCGCCAGGACTCAAAGTCCGGCTCCCGCTGGAGCAGCGCATCAGGTAGGCGACGGGGCCCTCGCCGCCGAAATGACACCCCCCCTTGCCGCCGTTCTGCCAGCTCTCCGGCATTACCAGCGGACGCAACTGATAGAAGTTGGTATTGAGTGGGCGGATGTAGTGCTGGTCCTTGAGCGTCACCTGCATCCCGACGTTCACGTCGCCGAGCCAGACGGCGTCCTGGTTCTTGGTGACGTCCCAGTACCAGTCGTAGCTGTCGGGGGTGAGCCCCCCTTTCTCTCCCATCCCCATCAGGTACTTCGCCGCGCTCCGGCGATAGGGCACGTCGAGCTGCACGTCGTTCAACGCGACCCGTTCCGACGTTGAAAGCGCGACGGTGTACTCGATGTTACCGTCGAAATCCATCTGCGCGTGGGTCGCGAGCGAGAGGGCACCGGCGGAACTCCGCACATCCCAGATCGCCGCACCCGGCATCGGCTGGCCGAAATGCATCCGCCCATGCGCCCATCCGACTATCCGCCCATCACTGTCCACCACGCTGAGTGCCACCGGAGCGGCCAGCAGCGCCCGGCCCTGCCGGCCGATCCCCGTCATCTCCCGGGTGAACCGGCTCGTCACCTGGCGCGGAAACCCGCTCGGCGCGAGCGTCACCGTCCGGCCGAGCACGCTCACGGTATTGCCCCGGACGACAACCGGGGTGTAGGGGGGGACGAGCGTGGTGTCGAGCGCGAGGGTGCTGTTCAGCCAGCGGAGCCGGGAGAGCCGCCATGGCTCGTCATCGCCGTGATTGGCGATGAGGGCGGAACTGACGGTGAGATGGATCGGGAGTGTAGTCGCGATGCCGCCCGCGGTGATCGTCACGCTGCCGGTGTAGCTCCCGGCGACGGCGGCTTCGGGCACCATCACACCGCACCAGAGCGCCTGTACCACGCTGCTGTCGACCGTGAGGCGCTTGTCGAACCGACGGGCTTCCCAGTCCACGCCACCGGTGTTGAACGACTGGAATGCCGACGCGGGAATTCTCGCATCGCCCGGGCCGGTCAGATCGCCAAAGGAGATCTCCACTCCCGCGACCTTCGTGAGGGCCCAGAGCCCGATCTGAAAGGAGTAGAACTCTCCTCGCTCGGCGGCGCCTTCGACCGGGCCATTCGCGCCGGTGGCGGCCCAACGGGCCGGAAGATCGCGCGGCATCTTGATCGAGCGGGTGCGATCCTCGGGAAAGAGCAGATAGGAGGCCGTTGCGTGCGCGGCACGGAGCGCCGCCGTTTCAGCGGCGGTCGCAATCACTTCCATCGGGTAGACGCTGTTCAATGAATCGACGTCGTCGAACTCGATGACCACCGCTTCGGGGAGCGAGCGCCACTGGCCGGATGCGAGCCCGGCCGAATCGACGCCGCTCGCCGAAAGCCACGCCGCACTCGCGGTCGCATCGGGTCTGCGATAGGTGATCTTCGGATAGTTGGAGCGGAAGCTCCCCTGGTACGGCATATAGTAGACGTCGTAGTCTCCGGGTCCATCGACCGGCTGGAAGACCACGTCGCCCGCCTCACGCGTCACGACCGGCGCGGCGGCGTTCAAGACCCGCGCCCCCGCACTCGTCACCACCTCGACCCGCTTGAGTTCGGGATGGTAGTCCCGGCGCCGCCAGGGGAGGTGAACTCGCACCGCGGCGGCGGGCTGGTCGACATGTACCACCGCGCGATGGTTCCCGAAGCTGTCGGCTTCCCAGCTCGCGATGCGATAGGGCATCGACTGGGCGCAGAGGCGCAGGGGCGCAGGGGCTGAGAGCGCGACCAGAGCGACGAAGAGGAGCGCCCAGCGTAAGAACGGATGATCAGACATCAGGGACTCCTTGGGCGAACCTCACCCCCCGTCCCCCTCTCCCTTTAGGGAGAGGGGCCAGGGGGTGAGGTGGGAGAGGTTAACAGGTGGCGAGGCCTAGCACCCCGCCACGATCTCCTCCAGCTCCTCGGTCCGCTCGGTGAGAGAGCGGAAGAGCGCAAACTGTGTCCGCGCGCGGTCGAGGTTCTGCCCCGCCCGTGTGGTTCGATAATACCGATCACCATTCAGGTAATCGGTGAGGAATCGAACCCCTTGCTCCAGGGTGATGAGCCGTCCGGAGAACACCAGGAGCCGCCGCTCATCGGGGGTCAGGACCGCGCCCGCCTCCGCCAGATATCCCCGCGCCAGCGCCTCGAACCAGGGCAAACGCACCGCCACCATTGAGAGATCGGTCTCATCTTCCGCCGACGCGCTCACGCTCGAGCGGACCAGATCGCCGAAATCGTGGAGCGCCGATCCGGGCATCACGGTGTCGAGATCGACGACGCAGAGCGCTCGGCCGGTATCGATCTCAAAGAGCACATTGGCGATCTTCGCGTCGTTGTGCGCTACCCGGAGCGGCACCACTCCCGAGCGGAGCAATGGTGGCAGCACATCGGCCAGTCCTTGCGCGCTCATTGCCAGGGCGATCTCCGGCGCCGCCGTCGCCGCACGGTCGTGCGCATCGGCACGGATGGCGTGAACCAGTTGGGCGTAGCGCGCAGCGGTATCGTGGAAGCCGCGGATGGTCTCGGTGAGGGGAGGACCATCGTAGTCGGCTACCAGGCGAAGGAACTCGCCGAAGGCGCGCGCCGCCTCGCGGGCGATGGCCGGGGTCGCCGCTTCGGTCCGGACAGTGGCGCTCTCGATGAAGGGAAAGAGCCGCCAGGCCGCGCCGTCCCGAGCGCGGTGGAATGTGCCACCCTCGCGGGTCGGAACCACCGACAGCGCGCGGCGGCGCCAGTCACCGACCCCGGCCGCGCGCAGGCGAGCGCCGATGTGCCGGGTCACATGCGCGATATTCCCCATCAAGATGTCGGCGTCGGTGAACACGTCGGGATTGACCCGCTGGAGCAGCCACCTGGTCCGCGCGCTCCCTGCCGCCAATTCGATGCGATACGAATCGTTGATGTAGCCGCCGGGGAGCGGCTCCATCCCGACCAGTTCCCCCTCGGCCGCGAACCGCCCCGCGATCTCGGCGAACGACTCGCTCATCCGTGCAGGCGCTCGGGATACGTCCCATCGGTCACCAGCCGCTGGATCGCGGCGGCGACCGCCGGACGGTCGGCGGGATAGGTCATCCCGAACCAGCGGCTTCCGGCATCGAGCACCCGAATCTGTACGGCGCCGCGGAGCATCGCCGAGTTGAGCTCGGTCGGGAGGAGATATTCGCCCTTGGAGAGGTCGGCGGTCCGGAAGAAGGCGTCGAAGCCATCGTGCAGGAGACGGAAGACCGCCGGAGTGAAGCCCCAGAAGTTCATCGAGACCGGTGTCATATCGGTGAGGGCGCGGCCATCGCGATCGGCGAGCTTCCCGTCGGGACCGCGTTTGATGTCGTACATCTCCTCGATCCCCTCAAGCCATCCCGCCGCATTCACCCGGCAGACACCCCGATTGACCCCGCCCGATTCGGAGAGAGTGTCGTTCAGACGGTAGCTCACCAGGGCGACGGTATCGTCCCGGGACTCGGCGAAGAATTTCGCGAGCGCGTCATACGCTTTTCGGCCGTAGAAATCATCGGCGTTGATCACGGCGAAGGGGCCGGTCACGTGCGGTTCCGCGGCGAGGACCGCCTGGCCCGTCCCCCACGGCTTGGTCCGATCGGGGGGGGGCATCACGCCGGCGGGGACGTCCTCCCGCCGCTGGTGCGCCGTCGCCACCTCGATGGTCGAGCCGTAGCGCTCGGCGACGAAGGGGCGAAACGCCTCTTCCATGTCGGGACGGATGACGAAGACCACCCGGCCAAATCCGGCCCGGCCGGCATCAAAGACGGAGTAATCCATCAGGGTGGAGCCGCCCGGACCCACCGGATCGAGTTGCTTCAGGCCGCCGTAGCGGCTCCCCATCCCCGCGGCCAGGACAACCAGCGTGGGGGACTGCGGTTGGTTCGGCATGGAGTCACTATATAAGGAAGAGGAACAGGGAATATACGGGCGCCGGGGTCCCTTCTGCGAGAGCGCCCGAGACCGCTACTTTTCCGAATACCCATCGGAGACCGCATGTACGAGAAGAGGCACGTCCGGCCCCTCACGCCGAAGGAGTTCGCCATTCGGATGGCGTGGCACTTCGCCGCCGTCCAGCTCCTGGTCCTGGTCTCCCTCGCGGTTGGAATGTGCGGCTACCATCACTATGAGCGGCTGAACTGGATCGACAGCTTCGTCAACGCCGCGATGATCCTGGGCGGGATGGGACCGGTCGACACACTGCGGACCGATGCCGGGAAGATCTTCGCCGGACTGTACGCCCTCTACGCCGGACTTGTCCTCCTGATCGTCGCCGGCGTGCTCTTCGCGCCGGTCATCCACCGCATCGCCCACAAGCTCCACTGGGCGGACGAAACCGGACGGGGCCAATGAACCTGACCGCGGTGAAGGCCCGCGCGTTCTGGTCCGCGGCCCTGATCTTCGTTGCCGCCGATTACATCACCAAGCGATGGGCGGAGGTCCACCTCACCCCGGGCCTGGCGCATTCGATCTTCGGGAATACGGTTCGCTTCACGCTGACATGGAACCAGAGTTCGGCGATGGGGCTCTTCTCCTTCGGCCCCGCTTCGCGCTGGATCTTCTCCATCATCGCCATCGCGATGCTCTGGGTCCTCGCCGCGTTGCTGCGTGAAGCCCCGGCCGCCGCGCGCTGGCGGGGCGCCGCCCTCGGTGCCGTCGCCGGCGGAGCGATCGGTAATCTGATCGACCGCGTGCTCTCCGCCCGCGGTGTCACCGACTTCATCGACGTCGGGCTCGGCCACGCGCGATTCTGGACCTTCAACGTCGCCGACATCGGCGTCACCTGCGGGGCGATCCTGCTGGCGCTCCTGCTCTGGGCCGAGGAACGGAGCCGCACACGGAACCGGCCGGCGGAGGGAGCATGATCCGGCGCATTTCCCTGCTGGCGGTCTTCTCGCTCTTCGCGGCCTCGGCGCGGGCCCAGATCCCGTACGACGCCTGCCACGATCGCGCCGGGAAGCTGGTCCCCGGGATCATCCGCGAGGATCCTGACGGATTCGCGGCCGAGGCCACCTCGAAGGACGGTCACCCGATCATCTATTGGAGCGACCATCGGCTGGCCGGATCGTCACACTGGTTCAAGATGCTGACCTACATCCACGAATGCGCCCACATCCGGCTCCGCCACATCTATACCATCGGCGAGACTCCCGTCGCCGAACGCCAGGCCGACTGCTGGGCGATCTCGTTGATGCAGGACGGCGGACTCATCGGCCAGGAACAGGAGGACTCCCTGATGGCCGAGGTCGCGACGATCAAGGGAGATCCGAATCATCTCCCTGGGGATGCGGAGGTGCGGAATATGCAGCTCTGCCTTGCGGCGCGCACCGATCAGCGGGCGTGGAGCGCGATGCTCGATTCATTGGTGACCGCCTCCGCGACCGGATTCCGCAGCATCCTCGGCCCGCGGATCTTCGAGATCACCGACCGCGTCGTCTTTCAGGCGACACTGGGCCCGCCCAGCGTCTGGGACTGCGACCTGAGCGATCGGGCGGTCTATCGCTGCCCACTCCTCGCCGCCCGGGAGCAGAAACAGGCGGAACGGCGCTACAAGGAGCTGACCAAGATCGCCCGCAAATGGCTGCCCGAGGGATGGCAGGCCACAGAGCAGGGATCGGGTGAGACGCCGGCGGGCGTGGCTCGGCTCCTGATCCTCCACGATCCGGCGCGCGGTACCGAGTTTCGGTACGTCTTGACCGACCGGGCGGAGATCTGGTTCCTCGCAGCGCCGGGCAGCCCCTGATCGCCGACCGCTCGGGGAGCTCACGAACGTACTGGCGGACTGTTCCTTCAGCGGGTAGCGTAACCTCAATGATCTTTCCCTTCTGCGGCGGCCGCGCCGCCGGCGCGTCCTCGTTCCTTCGGCGGAGGTGATCCATGGTCCGTAGCATCACCGCGGTCGTGCTGGGATTCGTCCTGATTGGTGTGTTGTCGATCGGCGGCGATCTCGCCTTTCGGGCCCTCGCGCCGGCGGTCTGGACCCACGGCGTCCGAATGAGCAATCCGGCGGCGCTGGTCCTGACCGAAACGTATGCCGCCCTCTTCACCATCTTCGGCTGCTGGCTCTGCGCCCGCCTCGCGCCGTCCCACCCGATGCGCCACGCTCTGATCCTCGGTGGCGTGAGCCTCGCCTTCGGCATTGCGAACACGATCAAGCTGTGGAACACGGCACCGGCGTGGTATCACCTCGTCGCCTTGGCGTTGGCGATGCCGCTGGCGTGGGTCGGCGGAGAAATCCACGAGATCCAACGGGCGCGGGCCTCCGGCCGGTGAGTGGCTCTTTTCGGGCGGACTACGACATCAACGCCCCTGTCGTCATCCGGAATCTCGCACTCGGCGCCGCCGCGGCCGTTCTGATCGAGCTCCTGGTGTTGTCCCTTCCTGACGCAGGGTTGATCTGATGAGAGCATCCACGTTGGTGTTGATGGTCTGTCTAGCCTTCGCCGGTTGCGCCGTTGCACCGCCGCCCAATTCCGAAAGCGCGCGCTCCTTCGGAGAGCTCAACCTCGCAGCGCTCGATGTGCTCATCATTCCGGACAGCAGCCAAGGAGTCCGGATCCTCCTCATTCCGGCGATGCGGACTCGGGACGGGACAGCACTTCCGCCGTTCGACGCCGACTTCGACCCGGCGCGAGTGACAACGTGGCTGAATGCCGCGGATGCCGTCGCCCGTGCGCCGGCGCGGGTGAAGGACTCGGCCGCCCGCACGCTCCAGACACCTGGCCTCGTGGCCCGGGACAGTTCCATCCTCTTGCTCCGGCGGGATCGGAACGGCTCTCAGTGGACCACACTAACTACGCTCGTGTTCCTCGGACCGCGCGGCGGGCAGGGCTTACGGATCGGACTCTGGCCCGCCGAGGTGCGGCAATTGATTTCGGAGTTGTTTCGAGCACAGGCCGAGAGCCGGGTCGACACGATGATCGCCGCGCCGGTCTCTGCTGGCGTCGTCCCCGAAGCGGAACTTGGTGAACCGCCGGCCCCGATCTTGGGCTCCGTGCATGTGGGATATCCGGAGTCTGCCCGGCTGATGCGCCAGCCGGGCAGAGTGAGGCTGAGCTTCGTGGTCGACACCGTGGGGCGGGTCGAGCCCGCCAGCGTGCGCGTCATCTCAGCGACCGATCTGATCTTCGCGCCCAACGCGATCCACGCCGTCCTGAACGAGCAGTTCCGGCCCGGCCGCATGAAGGATGGCCAGGCGGTGCGAGTTCTGGTCACCCAACAACTCGACTTCAAATTCAACATGAGATCGTGAGCGCCACATGAAAGAACACCCCGTCGAGTCCCTCGCCTCCCTGCGCCGAGAGTTCGGCGAACACGGCGGCGTCAATATGTCGATCGAAGCCTCCACCACCTTCACGGTGATGGAGGCGGGGACGATGCCGGAGATCTTCCACGGCCTCCGCGGCCCCGATGAAGGGGGGTGCTACCTCTACGGCCGTCACTTCAACCCGACGGTCTATGTCCTCGGCCGCCAGCTTGCCGCCATCGAGGGAACCGAAGCGGCCTACTGTACCGCGAGCGGAATGAGCGCCATCAGCGCCACCTTGATGCAGTGCTGCGCC